>JAYTCP010000242.1:0-10877 GCA_043736435.1 Planctomycetia bacterium
TCGACCCGACGCGGGCCCGGCCGGACGAGGTCGCGGCGTTCCGACGCCTGCTCGACGACCTCCGCCTCTCCGTGGTGATCGAGACGGGGGCGCGGTTCCTGCTCGACCCGAAGCGCAAGCACCGGCCGACCCTGCTCGACGGCCCCGCGGACGCCTCCCGAAGGCTCGACTTCCTCAAGCGGTGCGTCGACCTCGCGGTCGAGCTCAGGGCCCCGGTCGTCTCGGTCTGGTCGGGGTCGGCGCCGCAGGGTCTCGACGCCGAGGCCGCGCACGACCGCCTGGCCTCCGGCCTCCGCCGGCTCTGCGAGCATGCGGCGACGAGCGGCGTCCGCATCGGCTTCGAGCCGGAGCCGGGGATGCTCGTCGAGACCGTCGAGGGCTGGGACCGCGTCCACGATGCGGTGGGCCACCCGAGCCTCGGCCTCACCCTCGACGTCGGCCACTGCCTCGCCACCCGCGAGGGCGACCCCGCGCGCATCCTGCGCCGCCACGCCCACGAGCTGGTGTGCGTGCAGCTCGACGACCACAAGGCCGGACGCCACGACCACCTGATGTTCGGCGAAGGCGAGGTCCGTTGGCCCGACGTCGCCGAGGCCGTGCGGGCCTCGGGCTACGCGGGCCCCCTCGAGGTCGAGCTGTCCCGCCACTCCTCCGAGGCGCCCGCCGCGGCAGCGCGCGCCGCCGAGTTCCTTCGGGCGGCGTTCGCGGAGCGATAGCTCAGGGGGCGCGCGGCCGGGGCCGAGGGGGCGGTCGCCTGGACGATTCGGGGGGCGGCGGGGGACGCAGCCTCGAGCCGGCCGCCCCCCCCAGCGTCCCCCGGTCGGCCCGCCTTGTTCGGGATCGGCTCCCGTGGTCCAATCTTTCGCCCTCACGTTTCGTCTCGCCATACGGCCCGAACGGGTCCCCGGCGCCGGGCTCCTCGCGGAGCACCGGCTGCCTTCGCCCCCGACGGCGGAGCCTTCCGCATGTCCGATTCCCTGTCCCCCTCCTCCGAGCCCACGACCCCGGACGACCCGGTGGACGCGGCGCCCGCCCCGGCCCCCGTGGCCGAGTCGGCGCCGCCGTCACACGAGCACGACCCCGAGAAGGTCGCGGCCGCCGCCGAGCCCGTGCCGGTGGAGACGCCGGTCCCCGAGGAGGCGTTCGCGCCCCCCGAGCCCGTCGCGTCCCACGAGGAGGAGGCTCCGACTGCGGAGACGGCCGAGCCGGAGGAGGACGCGCCCGCCCCGCGTCCGGTCGGGGAGCGCTCGAAGGCGAAGGGGAGCGAGGAGGCGCGCGCGAGGGCGCTGCCGCGCCTCGCGAGCGGGCTCCCCCGCGGCGCAGCCGAGCATGTCGAGGCCATCGTGATGGCGCTCGAGAAGGGCCTCGAGCCCGCGTTCCTCGGACGCTTCCGTCGCGAGCTCACCGGAGGGCTCGACGAGCGCACGTTGCTCGAGGTGCGCGATGCGTGGCGACGGATCCGGGCCGAGGAGGAGCGTCGCGCGGCCCTTCGCGAGCTGCTGCGCTCGCGCGGCGCGCTCGACGCGAACCTCGAGGAACGCCTCGGGAGGGCGAACGACGTCCCGTCCATGGAGGACGTCGCGGCCCCGTGGCTGCCCGTGACGGCGGGCCGCGCGACGGTCGCGCGGGGCCTGGGGCTCCAGGGGCTCGCCGACGGGATCCGCCACGCGAAGGAGTCGACGGCGCTCTCCGACCTCGCCAAGCCCTTCTTGAAGGAGGGAGGCGAGCCGAGCAGCCTCGACGGCGCCCTCGCGGGCGCGCGGGACATCCTCGCGGAGACCATGGCGCTCGACGCCGTGCTGCGCGGCCGCCTGCGCGAGCTGTTCCGCCGCGAGAGCGTGATCTCGGTCGCCCTGCGCGGCGAGAAGAAGGGCGACGCGGGCCGGCACGCGCCGCTCGTCGGCTTCGCCGCGCCCGCCGGCCGCGTGCCCCCGCTCAAGCTGCTCGCGATCCGTCGCGGGGAGCGCGAGCGCGTGCTCTCCACGAACGTCGAGCCCCCCGAGGCCAAGGCCATCGGCTTCGTCCACGACGCGGTCTCGTCCGTCGTCGGGGACGAGCACCCCCACATGGGCTTCCTCCGCGCGGCGGCGGAGGACGGCTACCGCCGGATCCTCAAGCCCCTGCTCTCGTCCGAGCAGCGGGCCGAGATGAAGACGCGGGCCGACGAGATGGCGCTCGAGACGTACGAGCGCAGCCTCCGCAACCTCCTCCTCGGGCCCGTGGGCGGCGCGAAGAAGGTCCTGGGCGTCCAGCCCGACGTCACGGGCGGCCACCGGGTGGGCGCCGTCGACGAGCAGGGCCGGGCCGTCTACTTCGGCCGGCTCCCCCACGAGGCGACCGCGGGTCGCCCCGTCGTCGTCGCGGCGCTGAAGGACCTCCTCTCGACCCACGCGATCGACGTGGTCGCCGTCGGGACGAGCAACGGGCGCCGCGAGGTGCTCGACGTCGTGGCGGCGACGCTCGTCGAGTTCGACCGTCCGATCGTCGTGACGGAGATCCACGACGGCGGCACGCGCGCCATCGAGGCCGCCGCCGTCGCGCGGCCGGTCAAGACCGACACGGGCATCGAGATCGCCCCCGAGTTCACGGGCGCCCTCTCCATCGCCCGGCGCTTCCAGGACCCCCTCGCCGAGTACGTGCGCCTCGACCCGAAGTCGCTGGGCCTCGGGCCCAATCTCCACGACGTCCACCAGGGCCGCCTCAAGGAGCGCCTCGACGACGTGATCACCTCGTGCGTCGCGCACGTGGGCGTGGACGCCTCCTCGGCCGACGAGCACCTGCTCGGGCACCTGCCCGGCTTCGACGGGGGCAAGGCGAAGGCCTACGTCGCCTGGCGCGCCTCGGGCGGCGCGCTGTCCGGGAAGGCGGCACTCGGCGCCGTCCCCGGCGTGGGCCTCGCCGCGGCCGAGCAGGCCGTGGGCTTCCTGCGCGTGGCCACGGCGGGAGACCCGCGCGACCGCACCCAGCTCCACCCCGAGCAGTTCGGCCTCGTCGAGGAGATGGCGGCGCAGGTCGAGACGGACGTCTCCGGGCTCTTCCGCGACGGACGCCTCCGCGCGCGGGTCGACCTCGGCCGACTCGCGCGGCCCGAGGCGCCCATGCCTCTCCTGAAGCAGGTGCTCTGGCAGGCGACCGCCGGCCTCGCCGACCCCCGGCCCGCCTTCGCCGTGCCGACGAAGCCCCCCTCCGACGTCACGCTCCAGAGCCTGCGTCCGGGACTCGTCCTCGAGGGCCGCGTCACGCGCGCGGTGCCGTTCGGCGTCTTCGTGGACGTCGGGCTCGGCGCCGAGGCGCTGGTCCCGCTCCCCCACGTCGGCGACCGCCCGGGCATCGACCCCGCCACGGTCGCGCCCGTCGGCGCGGTCATCCAGGCCCGCGTGCTGGAGATCGACCTCGCCAAGAAGCGGCTGACGCTGTCCATGCGCTCCGAGCGCGACCTCGGATTCACCCGCGCCCGCTTCGACGAGCGCCGCGGCACGCCCCGCCCCATGGGCGGCGACCGCGGGCCCGGCGGCCCGCCGCGCGGAGATCGTCCGCCGATGCGCGGTTCGCGCGAAGGCGGCGGCGGTCCGCCGCGCGGCCCGGGCGGACCCGGTGCCGCGCCGGGAGGATCCGGTGGCCAGCCGGGTGGACCCGGTGCCTCGCCGGGAGGCCCCGGTGGCCCGCCCGGAGGGTTCGGTGGACCCCCGCGAGGTCCCGGCGGCCCCCCGAGGGGCCCGGGCGGCCCGCCGCGTCGCGACGAAGGACGTCCCGGCGGCGGTCGCCCCGAGCGCGGCGGCACGCGCGATCGTCCCGCGGCCGCGGGCGCCGGCACCGACCGCCGCGCCGGAGGCGCGGTGGGCGCGTCGCGTCCGTCGTCGGGCTTCGGCCGCGGAGGCGGCGGCGGCGGTGGCGGCGGAGGCCGTGACCGCGACGGCGGCCGTCGGTTCGAACGCGACGACCCGGGCGCCCCGCGCCGCATCTCCCTCCCCATGGAGGCGGGATCGGGATCCGAGCAGCCCGCCCAGGAGGAGGCCCTGACGCCGGAGCAGCTCCTGGCGCGCAAGCTCGAGGAGCTCAAGAGGAAGCTCGCCCGGCCGGACTGAGCGGCCGCCGGCCGTCGCACGCGCGGAGTTCTCCGACTCTTGGGCCCCAGGGGCCCGACGCGGGGCGGGAGCCCCCGCGCCCCGACCCGTTACGGAGCCGCGGGTCGCGCGAGGTAGACCTCCGTGCCTTCCACGGGACAGCCGTTCCGCGCGAAGACCGCGAGCATGGGGGCGTTGCGCACGTCCGTGGATCCGACGTAGCGCTCGAGACCCGCATGCGCGAGGAGCCGGAGCCCGAGCGCGTGGATCGCGCGGCCGAGGCCGGCCCCGCGACGGGGAGGAACGACGCCGACGTAGTAGAGCGTCCCGGTCGTCGGGGTCACCGCCTGCGGAAGGACGACTCCGACGGGTCCGCGCGCATCGTCCACCAGGAACCACCGCGCCGCGTCGAATCGGGCCCCCGCGCTCGTGACGAGGTCCCGCCACTCCGCGACGGGTTCCCGCGCGCCCTGGCGACGCTCCTCGAAGGGATCTCCGTGCGAGGCCTCGTGCGTCCGGGCGATGAAGGGCACCTCGCCCGCCTCCGCCAGCGACTGCAGGGTGAAGGCGTGGAGGACGTCGGGCAGCTCCCCCGTGAGCGTCCGCTCGACGAAGACCTTGCGTCGCACCACGCCGAAGCCCCGCGCCTCGAGCGCCGCGCGCCACGCGTCGTTCTCCGGGCGCTCCACGACGAGCACCTCGCCGCCCCCGACGCCGATCCACGCGACAGCCTGCGCCGCGAACGGGTCACACGCGACCCGCCGCTCGATGCCGGGCTCGAGCTCGAGGCGATCGGCGATCAGCAGGCCCGGCGTCGGAGTGCGGATCGCGAGCCGTGCCACCACGCGATCCCCATCCCTCGCCTCGAGGACGCACCGCTGCACGTCGCGGGGGATGGGGGTGGAGACGAGGTACATCCGGATACGGTACCGGGTTGCCCCGGCCCCCGGCGCCCCCCCACTCCCGTCCCACGCCCGGCACCGGGTCACCTTGCCGGGGAACCGGCCCTCCCTGCTTCCATGAAGGGGCGATGCCGTTCCCCGCCGCCCATCCGAGCCTCCTCGCCGCCCTCGCCGAACGCGGCTACCTCGAGCCCACGCCGGTCCAGGCCGCCGTCCTCGAGGAGGGGGCCCTCGGCAAGGACCTGCTGGTCTCGGCCCAGACCGGCTCGGGGAAGACGGTGGCGTACGGGCTGGCGATCGCGCCGACGATCCTCGGCGAGGCCGAGCGGTTCGAGCCGCGCCGAGCCCCTCTGGCGCTGGTGGTCGCGCCGACTCGCGAGCTCGCCCTCCAGGTGCAGCGCGAGCTCGCGTGGCTGTTCGGGAGGACGGGGGCGCGGATCGTGTCGTCGGTCGGAGGGATGGACATCCGCGCGGAGCATCGCGCGCTCATGTCGGGCTCGCACGTGGTGGTCGGGACCCCCGGCCGCCTGCGCGACCACCTCGACCGCGGCCTGCTCGACGTCACCCAGCTGAAGGCCGTCGTGCTCGACGAGGCGGACGAGATGCTCGACCTCGGCTTCCGCGAGGACCTCGACCACATCCTCGGCGCGACGCCCGCCGAGCGCCGGACCCTGCTGTTCTCCGCGACGATCCCCCGCGAGATCGTCGCGCTCGCCAAGCGCCACCAGCACGACGCGGTGCGCATCGCGACGTCGCGCGAGCACGAGGCGCACGTCGACATCGAGTACCGGGCGGTCTCGACCCCGCCGCACGAGCGCGACCATGCGATCGTGAACCTCCTGCGCTACTTCGACGTCCAGGGCGCCCTGGTGTTCTGCTCGACGCGCGAGGCGGTCCGCCACCTCCACGGCAACCTGCTCGAGCGCGGCTTCTCCGTGGTGCCGCTGTCGGGCGAGCTCAGCCAGCCCGAGCGCACGCGGGCCCTGCAGTCCCTGCGCGACGGTCGCGCCCGCGTCTGCGTCGCCACCGATGTCGCGGCGCGCGGTCTCGACCTCCCCGACCTCGGCCTCGTGATCCACGGCGACCTGCCCAACGACGCGCAGATCCTGACGCACCGCAGCGGCCGCACGGGCCGCGCCGGGCGCAAGGGCGTCTGCGTCCTCGTGGTGCCGCACAACCAGCGTCGCCGCGGCGAGCGGCTCCTGGCGTCGGCGCGGATCGAGGCCGTCTGGTCCCCCGCGCCCACCGCCGAGGAGGTGCGCGGGCGCGACCGCGAGCGGATGCTCGAGGAGATCAAGACGTCCTCCGAGACGCCGACCGACGAGGATCTGGCGCTCGGGAAGCTGCTGCTGGCCGACCGCACGCCGGAGCAGCTGGCCGCGGCCCTCGTGCGCGTCCACCGCGAGCGCCTCCCCGCGCCCGAGGACGTCGATGCGTCCGCGCCCGAGCCGGAGGAGCGCCCCGCGCGCCCGCGGAGCCGCGCGGCCGCCGCGCGCGGCCCCGGCGACGCCGTCTGGTACCGGATCAACCTCGGCCGCACCCGCAACGCCGACCCGCGCTGGCTCGTCCCGATCATCTGCCGCCGCGGCGGGATCACGAAGGCCGAGATCGGCCTGATCCGCATCTTCGACGAGGACTCCCGCTTCGAGATCGCGGCGCACGCCGTCGAAGGCTTCGAGCGGAGCCTGCTGCGCCCTGACGCGAAGGACCGCAACGTCCGCATCGAGCAGGTGCGCGAGGGCCCGCGCCCCCGCGGACCGCGGCGTCCGGCGTAGCCGGGGGCGGCGCCCTACACGGGGTCGATGCCGTGGCGCTTCTCGAGCGCGACCAGCGCCTGGCGGAGCGCCTCGACGGCGCGCGCGGCCTCGGGCCCCTCGAGGACGCCCGTGTCGACGAACAGGTCGAGCCCGGTCGCGTGCGCGCTCACGACCTCCTCGCGCTGGCCCGCCTCGCCCACGAGGCCCTCGACGGCGTACGGGACGATCGTGCGGCTGACGCCCTTCACGTTCATCGGCGGCATGGGAAGGGCACGGACCACGTCGCGCACGAGGGCGTAGGTCTCGTAGCTGAGGAGGATGCCGCCGGGCTCGCAGGCCGTCTGGAGCCGAGCCGCGAGGTTCGCCTCGGCGCCGATGATCGTGTACTCGACGCGGTCCTCGCTGCCGAAGTTCCCGACGTCGCAGTAGCCCGTGTTGATGCCCATCCGGGCGCGGAACGGCTTCTCGATCCCGCGGCCGCGCCACGCGGCGTTGAGGGCCTTGAGGCGCCGCTGCATCTCGACGGCCATGAGGAGGCAGGACGTCGCGTCCTGCGCCGTGCCCTTCGTCTCCGGGTCGCCGAAGAAGATCACGATCGCGTCGCCGATGAACTTGTCGATCGTGCCGCCGTGCCGCGCCGCGATGGCCGACATCTCGGTCAGGTACTCGTTGAGGAGCGACGTGAGCTCCTCGGGCTGGAGCCGCTCGGTGGTCGGCGTGAAGTCGACGATGTCGGAGAAGAAGATCGTGAGCTTCTTGCGCTCGGTGGCGACCCGGGCGTCCTTCTCGCCGCTGAAGATGCTGCGGTAGAGCTGGGGCGAGAGGTACTTCGACAGCTTCGTCGAGAGCGTCCCCAGGAACGCGTTCGCCTCGCCGAGCTGCCCGTTCGCCTGCCCGAGCTGCCCGTTCGAGTGGCCGAGCTGGTCGTTGACCCGCTGGATCTCGAGGGCCTGCCGGCGCTGGCGGCGGATGAACAGGATGCCCCCGACCGCGGCGCACGCGAAGTAGGCGAGGAGCCACTTGAAGGCGAACGGGCTCTTCCCGATGAACCGGTGGACGTCGATCTCCTCGATGCCGCGGACGTCCCCCACCTTCCAGTCCTTCTTCGGGCTCAGCTCGTGCGAGTTGTGGCACGTCACGCACTGCGAGCCCATGAGGATCGGCGTGATGCGTCGCACCCGGCGGTCGGTGATCGTCCCGCTCACCTCGACGATCGGCACCTCGGGGCGACTCCGCAGGCTCGCGAGCGCGTTGCGCTCGAACACGTCGAACTCGTGCGCCGCCCGGCTCGTGAAGGGGTAGTCGGAGATGAACCGGTAGCGGAGACTGCTGTCCTCCGGGCTGAGCAGGGTCATCAGGTCGAGCGACACGGTGGCCGGCACGGGGATGGTCCCGGGCACGTCGTGGAAGTTGTGGACCGCCTTCGTCGCCTCCGGCCCCGTGCCCAGCCGGCCCACGACGTTCGTGCTGTAGTAGGTGCGGAACTTCCCGATGGCGCTGCCCAGCTCCTCGGCCTGCGCGACGAGCGAGCGCTCGGTCAGGCCCCGGAGGTCGAAGTACGCCGCGACGGGCAGGCCCGCGAGGAGCAGCAGGATCCCGAGCGTCGCCCCGAGGACGCCGGTGCGCGCGCGCGGAGCAGGGCCCGGGGCGGAGGCGAGGGGATCCGAGGCGGACATCGTTCGCTGCCTTTCCGGAGACGACGCACGCCGGGGGCCGTGCGACGGGGAGGGAGGTCACGGGTTCCCGGGCCCGAAGGGCCCGCGGGGGTTGGGCACCCGTCGCCGATGCGACGTTGTACGCGACGGCGCCCGGTTCGGCACGGCCCGAGGGCCGACCCGAGGGCACGCACCGCCGGCCCCCGCCGCCCCCCGGAGGAACGACCCCGACCCGGGCCCCACGGTCCCCGGATTGCCAAGGATGCACGGCCGCCGCGGCGTTTGAATGCGGGCGCGCCCCCACCTCGGGAACGGGGCGCCGGAGGTCCCATGGCGTCGCGGCGAGGCACTCTGTCGTCCGTGATCGCCCTCGGGATGCTCGGCGCGCTCGGATCCGTCGATGCATCCGCGCACGGCGGACAGTTCAGGGGCCCGAGCCCCCAGACCCCTCCGGGCCTCCAGCCGCCGAGCGACCCGATCCAGGGGCTTTGGGACGCGAACCTCGACGCGCTCGTCGCGGAGGACGGAGTGGGCCCGGTCACGACGGGCAGGGCGGCCGACGCCGACGCCCCTCGCCGGCGCCCGCGCGAGGACAAGGTCGTCCCGTTCCTGCGGAGCGTGATCGCCGGGAAGCACGGGAACGACTCCGACCTGATCGCGGCGGCGGCCCTCGCGCTCGCGAAGACCACGGCGGAGCCGACCGACGTCGAGCGCATCCTCGCGCTGTCCGACGACCCGTCGCGCCCCACGCTCCTGCGGGAGTCGGCCGCCCTCGCGCCCGGCCTCCTGCGGCGCACGGACAAGGCCCTGCGCTTCGAGCCGGCCCTCCTCGACAGGGTGCGCGCCCGTTGCCTCGACGTGTTCGACGGCGGCACCCACGCGTCCCGGCGGACGCGCTGCATGGCGATGCTCGCGATCGGGCTGCTCGGCGACCAGCCCACGGCGGCCGACCGCGGCGACGCGCCGGCGGGCCTCGATCTCGGACGGGAGCTGGCGTCCCGCCTGAGGACTTCCAGCGACCTCGAAGAGCAGGTCGCCCTCGTGGTCGCGCTGGGATTGCAGGCGCGCGCGGCCGTGGCTGCCGACACGCTGGACGCGCTGCGGCATCTGGCCTCCACCGGCATCTTCGCGCCGCGCGAGCGCCCGGTGGTGGTGCAGTGCCACGCCATGGTCGCGCTCGCCCGCATCGCCGGCGCGGACGCGAGCGGCGTGCTCCTTCGCTTCGTCCGGGCCCCGCGCACCGATGCCATGCGGCTCCAGGCGGCCATGTCGGGGCTCGGCGTCATCGCGACCCGCCTCCCGCCCCTGGCCCGCACCGCGGCGGCCGGGGAGATCGCGATCCACGCCGATCGGGGGAATCCCGACACGGTAGGCCTGGCGCTGCTCACGCTGGGCCGGCTCTTCGCCGCGGCGACGCGGGACGCGAACGACCGCACGACCCTCGCCTCTCCAGCCGCGGAGCTCCTGCTGCGCCAGATCGAGGACGGCCCGGGCGACACGCGGAGCATCGCCGCGCTCGCGACCGGCTTCGCGCTGCGCCCCGGGCCGCCGGCCTCGGCCGACCGCTCCTGCGTCGCGTTCCGCCGGCAGGCCCTCGCGGCGCTCACCGCCGCCGACGACGAGAAGACCGATCCGACGCTGCGGGGGGCCGTGCTCCTCGCGCTGGGCCTGTCCCACGACGTCGCGTCGATCGGACGCCTGACGACGCTGGTCGGCCGGCGGGACGTCGACGTCGAGCTCCGGGCCCGCGCGGCGACCGCGCTCGGGCTGGTGGGCGACCGGAGCGGGGGGCCTCTCGACGCCTTGCGGGCCGCGATGGATCCCCGATCGCCCGACGGGGTCCGGCGCGAAGCGGCGCGGGCCCTGGGATTCCTCGGGGACGCCTCCGCGCTGCCCCACCTCCTCGGGGAGCTGCGGGGCGAGCAGCCCGACACGGTCCGCGCGCGCGCCGCCGTGGCCCTGGGAGCCCTCCGGCGTCCGATGGCCGTGGACCCGCTCATCGCGCTCGCCTCGGACCGCTCGGCCCCCGACCTCGCGCGCGCGATCGCCGTGGCCGCGCTGGGTCTCCTGACCGATCCCGAGGCGGTCCGCAGCCTGTCGCTGCTCGGGACCGACCTGGGCGGAATGGCGATCTCGGACGCGCTCGGGCAGGCGATGTCGCTGCTCTGAGCCTTCGACGAGGGAAGGGAGGCCGGCCCGCGGTGTGGCCCGGCCGGTCCCTGCGCGGGCGCGCTGCCCCCCCGGGGTACAAAGATCCCCCCCTCCCGAGAGCCCCCATGCGCCGCACGCGTCTCTTCGTCCTGGCCGCCGCCCTCCTTGGCGTCCTTGCGCTCGTCCGTCCTCCGCTCGCGACGGCCGAGCCGGCGCGCGCGGAGTGGACGCTCTTCGTCTATCACGACGCCGACTGCAACCTCGAGGCCCCGATGATGCGGGACATCGAGGAGATGCTCGCGGTCGGGAGCGGGAGCGGCGTCAAGATCGTCGCGTTGATCGACCGGC
>JAYTCP010000243.1:0-2961 GCA_043736435.1 Planctomycetia bacterium
GGCGTCCCAGGCCCGCCCCCGGTGGGCCTGGGACGCCGATCGAGCTCCGCGAGCCCGCGTCGGACATGGGGACACGACGCGGTGACACGGCGCGGTGACACGACGCTGGAGCGGGGCCGGGCGCCTAGAGGTGGGCCGGCCGCCTAGAGGAACAGGGGCGCGAGGACGAGGGTGATCGTGCTGAGCAGCTTGATGAGCACGTGGAGCGAGGGACCCGCGGTGTCCTTGAAGGGGTCGCCGACGGTGTCGCCGACGACGGCCGCCTTGTGAGGGTCGCTGCGCTTGCCGCCGTGCGCGCCCGTCTCGATGTACTTCTTCGCGTTGTCCCAGGCGCCGCCGGCGTTGTTGAGGAACAGCGCCATGAGGATGCCGGCGATCGTGCCGACCATGAGGAAGCCCGCGACCACCTGGGCGCCCAGCCCGCTCTCGCCGAGCGCGTTGCCGATCTCCTTGAAGACGAGGCCCACGGCGATCGGCATGGCCACGACGATGATGCCCGGCCAGACCATCTGGCGGAGGGCACCCTTCGTGACGATGTCGACGACCGCCTTGTAGTCGGGCACGAACGTGTCGGGCAGGTGGAGCTCGCCGTTCTTGTCGCGGAACGGCGCGAACTGGACGCGCACGGCCTCGATCACCTGCTTCGCCGCGCGGCCCACCGCGCGGATCGTCAGGGAGGAGAAGTAGAAGACGAGCATGGCGCCGAGGAGGCCGCCGACGAACACCTTCGGGTCGGCGAGGTTGACGCCGACGAACGTCGCGCCGTAGTGGTGCACCTCGTCGAGGTAGGCCGAGAAGAGCAGGAAGGCCGCGAGGGCGGCGGAGCCGACCGCGTAGCCCTTCGTGAGGGCCTTCGTCGTGTTGCCCACCGCGTCGAGGCGGTCGGTGCGCTTGCGCACGTCCTCGGGCTGCGAGCTCATCTCCACGATGCCGCCTGCGTTGTCGGTGATCGGGCCGAAGGTGTCCATCGCGAGGATGTAGCCGGCGGTCCCGAGCATGCCCATGGTGGCGACCGCGGTGCCGAAGAGGCCGCCGCCGTCGATGGCCGAGTTGCCGAGCAGGTAGGACGAGACGATGGCGGCCGAGACCGTCAGCACGGGGAACAGCGAGCTCTCGAGGCCCACCGCGATGCCCGAGATGATGTTCGTCGCCGGGCCCGTGAGGGACGCCTCGGCGATCTCGCGCACCGGGCGGTACTTGTACTCCGTGTAGTACTGCGTGATGTAGACGAAGGCCTGGGCCGTCGCGATGCCGATGAGGCCGCAGTAGAAGTACTTGATCCACGCCCCGGCGTCGCCGGAGGCCTCGCAGATCGGCTTGACGAGCCACTGGGTCGCGAAGAAGAAGCCCACGGCGGCCAACACCGACGTCAGGTAGTAGCCGCGGTTGAGGCCCGTCATCGGGTCCTGGTCCTCGCGGATCTTCGTGAAGAAGAGCCCGACGACGGAGGCCACGATGCCGAAGGCTCGGGCCACCAGGGGGAAGAGCATGAAGCCGATGACGGTCTCGTCGGACACCGCGACGCCCTTCGCGGCGGCGTAGGTCTTGACCGCCTCGCCGAGCGTGGCGGCGAGGATCATGGCGCCGATGTTCTCGGCGGCCGTCGACTCGAAGAGGTCGGCGCCGCGGCCGGCGCAGTCGCCGACGTTGTCGCCCACCAGGTCGGCGATCACCGCGGGATTGCGCGGGTCGTCCTCGGGGATGCCCGCCTCGACCTTGCCGACGAGGTCGGCGCCGACGTCCGCGGCCTTCGTGTAGATGCCGCCGCCCACCTGGGCGAACAGCGCCACGAGCGACGCGCCGAAGCCGTAGCCGACGATCAGCAGCGGGATCTGGGTGACCTTCATGGTCGCGTCCATGGCCTTCGCGACCGCGTAGAGGCCGCCGACGCCGAGCAGGGACATCGCCACGACGAGCAGGCCGGACACCGCGCCGCCGCGCAGCGCGGCCTGGAGCGCGCCGTTGAGCGACGTCCGGGCGGCCGCCGCGGTCCGTACGTTCGAGCGGATCGAGATCCACATGCCGACGTAGCCGGCGATGAGGGAGCAGATCGCGCCGAGGGCGAACGAGATCGTCGTCCACAGGGCGAGGGACATCTTCCCGGCCGGATCGTGGACGTTGGGCTCGCGCGCGAACCCGTACAGGACGAAGATGAGCGCCGCGAGGAGCACCGCGATCACCGCGATCGTCCGGTTCTGCCGGCGCAGGTAGGCCTCGGCGCCCACGCGGATGGCGGCCGAGATCTTCTGCATCGACTCGGGGCCCTGGTCCTGACGGAGGACCCACTTCGCGAGGAGCGCGGCCGCGATCAGGCCGAAGACGCTCACGCCCAAAACGATCGAAAGTTCCATCGAGGACCGCCTCCGGCGGGCCCGGCTCCCGGCCGCAGGGCGGCCCAAGAGATTCCGAGCCCAATTCCTAGGGACAAGGCGCGGGAGTGTACGGGGGGGCCCCCGCACGGCCAAGGGGACGCCGAGGTGGGTCACGCGCCCGTCGGCCGGCCGGGGGGGGCCCCTCGGGGCCCGCACGGCGGGCAACCCAACGGGGGCCGAACAGAGCCGGAGGGCCGAAGGCGGCGCTACGCCGGGCGGCTACTGCCAGCGGAAGTAGCGCAGCGCGAGGCCGAACGAGACGAACCCCCAGGCGGCGAGCACCCCCACCTCGGCGCCGCACGAGAGGATCGACGCGCCGTCGTTGATCACCGCCCGGAGGCCGTCGTTCAGCGCCGTGAGGGGGAGCGCCTTCACGAGGGGGCGCATCCAGGAGGGGAAGTTCGTCGCGGCGAAGAAGACGCCCGAGAGCAGCCACATCGGCAGGGTCGCCACGTTCATGAGGCCGTTGGCGGTCTCCATGTTCCGCGCGCGGCAGGCGACGAGGAGCCCGAGCCCCGAGAAGGAGAGCGCGCCGAGGAGCGAGAGCAGGACCACGTCGAGGAGGCTTCCCTGCAGGCGGACGTCGAAG
>JAYTCP010000244.1:0-10442 GCA_043736435.1 Planctomycetia bacterium
CAGCTCTATGTCGGGCTCGATGCGGCGACGCGCAACCGGGTGTCGCTTCCGTCAAGCTTCGCCGTCGAGGAGGTCCACCGCGAGCCGATCCCGGGATCGGAGCTCGTCCTGCTCAGACTGCGGCGCGTCAAGGCGGCGGGGGATTGACGATCCCTCGACCCTTCGCGCTGTCAGTACCCGTCCATCCCCAGCTGAAGCCGGGCCGCCTCGGAGAGGAGGTGCTTGCCCCACGGCGGCTCCCAGACGAGGTCCACCTTCACCGGGCCGACCCCGGGGACGCATCGCACCTTCTGCTCGACCTCCGGCGGGAGCGACTCCGCCACGGGGCACGCCGGGGAGGTGAGTGTCATCCGGATCGTCACGGCCTTGTCGGGGCCCACGTCGATGGCGTAGACGAGGCCGAGGTCGTAGATGTTGACGGGGATCTCGGGGTCGTAGATCGTGAGCAGGACGTCGACCACGGCCTCCCGCAGGTCGGCCGGGGGCATCTCGAGCATCGCCGCCCGCTCGGCTTCGCTGGGCTCCGCGAACGGCCACTTCGAGCCGGGGCCCGTCGACCTGGGTGCGGGGGAGGACGGGGGCGCGGTGGGAGGGACCGGCGTCGGGACGGGGTCGGCGGGGACGTCCATCGTTCTTACTCCGTGGAGACGGGCGCGTCGGCACCCGCGAGGGCAGCCCGCAGGGTGTGCCACGCGAGCGTGGCGCACTTCACGCGCATGGGGAACTCCGAGACACCGGAGAACGCCGAGAGCTTGCCGAGCTCCTCGGACTCCTCCTCGGTGACGGGCTTCCCCGTCACGAGGTCGTGGAAGTGCCCGAAGATCGCCTCCACCTCGGCGAGGGTCTTGCCCCGCACGGCGTCGGTCATGATCGACGTGCTCGCGGTGGAGATGGCGCAGCCCGAGCCCTGGAAGGTGACATCGGTGACGACGTCGTCCGCGACCTTCAGGTAGATCGTCACCTTGTCGCCGCAGAGCGGGTTGTGGCCATCGGCCCGGCGCACGGCGCCCTCGAGCACGCGGAAGTTCCGCGGCTTTCGGCCGTGGTCGAGGATCAGCTCCTGGTAGAGGTCGTTGGCCTCGGTCATGGGAAGAGCTTCCGCACCTTGCGGAGCGCGGCGACGAGCGCGTCGAGGTCCTCGGTCCGGTTGTAGACCGCAAGCGACGCCCGAGCCGTCGCCGGGATGCCGAAGCGCTCCATGACCGGTTGGGCGCAGTGATGGCCCGTGCGCACGGCGACGCCCTCGAGGTCGAGCAGGGTCCCGATGTCGTGGGGATGCACACCCTCCATCGTGAACGAGAGCACGGACGCCTTGTGCGCCGCCGTGCCGACGAGCCGGAGGCCGGGGATCGAGCGCAGCTCCTCGGTGCCGTAGGCGAGCAGCGCGGCCTCGTGGGCCGCCGCCGCCGGCAGGCCCACGGCGTCGAGCCACTCGAGCGCCGCGCCGAGGCCGATGCCGCCCGAGATGTCGGGGGTGCCCGCCTCGAACTTGTACGGCAGGTCGTTCCAGGTGGTCCCCTCGAAGGAGACGCTGCGGATCATGTCGCCGCCGCCCTGCCAGGGCGGCATCGCCTCGAGCAGGGCCTGCTTGCCGTACAGGACGCCGATGCCCGTGGGCCCGTAGACCTTGTGCGCGCTGAACGCGTAGAAGTCGACGTCGAGCGCGCGGACGTCCACCGCCAGGTGGGGGACGGCCTGGGCGCCGTCGATCAGCACCTTGGCGCCCACGCGGCGGGCTCCCGCGACGATGGCCGACACCGGGTTCACGGTCCCGAGCGCGTTGCTCACGTGCACCGCGGCGACCATCCGGGTCCTCGGCGACAGGAGCCGCTCGTAGGCCGCGAGATCGAGGGTGCCCGTGTCGTCGATGGGGACGACGCGGATCACGGCCCCCGTCTCCTTCGAAAGCATCTGCCACGGGACGATGTTGCTGTGGTGCTCCATCGTCGTGAGCACGATCTCGTCGCCGGCCTTCACGTTCGCGCGGCCCCACGCCTGCGCGACGAGGTTGATGGCCTCCGTCGTGCCCCGCGTGAACACGATCTCCTTCCCGCTCGCGGCGCCGACGAACCGTCGCACGCGCTCGCGGGCGGCCTCGAAGGCGAGCGTCGCCTCCTGCGAGAGGAGGTGGACGCCCCGGTGGACGTTCGCGTTCGTCTCGCGGTAGTAGCGGTCGAGCGCCTCGAGCACGGCGAGGGGCTTCTGGCTCGTCGCCGCGCTGTCGAGGTAGACGAGGGGCCTGCCCCGGACGCGGCGGGCGAGGATCGGGAACTCGGCGCGGATCCGCTCGAGGTCGAAGGGGCGAGGGATCGTGGGGGCGCCGGGGGCGGTCGTCTGGCGGGCGGGGGGGGTCACGCGCGGGCCTCCGCGCGCAGGAGGCCATCCGCGCGCAGGAGAGAGGGAAGACGCTCGGACAGCGTGGCCTCCACCCCCTCGCGGACCGCGAGGACCGAGATGCGGTCCGTCACGTCGCGGGCGAAGCCGCGCACGAGGAGCTCCCGCGCCTCGCCCTCCTCGAGCCCGCGCGAGCGCAGGTAGAAGACCTTCTCGTCCTCGAGACGGCCCACGGTGGCCCCGTGGGCGCACTTCACGTCGTCGTTCTCGATCTCGAGCTCGGGCTTCGTGTCCACCGTGGCGTCGTCGCTCAGGAGGAGGTTGTGGCTCGCCTGCTTCGCGTCGGTCTTCACCGCCCCCGGCCGGACGATCACCTTGCCGTTGAACACGCCCGTCGCCTTGCCGTCGAGGATCGCCTTGTAGAGCTCGCGGCTGCTCCCGTGGGGCTTTGCGTGCACGATCTTCGTGTGGTGGTCGGCGTGGCGCGTCCCGCCCACGAGGGAGAGGCCGTTGAGCGAGCACTCGGCCCCCTCGGCGTCGAGGAGGACGTTCACGTCGGAGCGGGACAGCGCCGCGCCCGTCGTGACCGCGTGGCCGGTGAAGCGGCTGTCGCGGTCCTGGCGCACGTCGATGGATCCGACGAACGTCGCCTCGTCGGACAGCTCCTGCCACAGGACGTGCTCGATCGCCGCGTTGCGGCCCAGCACGATCTCGGCGCTCGGAAGGACCGCGGCGGCGCCCGTCCCGAGGGAGAGGAAGCGCTCGACGAGGGTGACCCGGGTCTCGGGCTCGAGGACGAGCAGCGTGCGCGGGGCGGACACCGCGACCGCCCCCCCCGCTCCCCCCGAGATCAGGTGGAGGACCTCGATCGGCACCGGCAGGCACGTGCCCTGGCCGAGATGGAGGAAGGGCCCGTCCTCGAACAGCGCGGTCGAGAGGTCGAGCATGGGCCGGTCGCCCTCGAGGGCCGTGCGGCCGAGCGCGCGCTCGACGAGCCCCGGCGTCGCCAGGAGCGACGCGCGGAGCGAGCCCACGTGGGCGCCCTCGGGCATCTCGGGGCCGCTCGACAGGTCGGGGGCGAAGCGCCCGTCCACGAACACGAGGAGGAGCCCGCCGTGCACGCGCAGGCCGTACCGCTCGGCGAGGGCCTCGCGCGCGAGCGCGAGGGCGGGGGACGCCCCCGCGGCGGGGCGCGGGGAGAGCGCCACCTTCGAGAGGACCGCGAGGCTCGTGTACTTCCAGTCCTCGTCGTTCAGGGTGGGGAAGCCCCGCCGGGCGAAGCGGTCGCGGGCCGCGCGGCGCAGGTCCAGCGTGCAGCCGGGCTCGTCCGCCAGCGCGCGCTCGGCGGCGAGCTCGTCCGCGCGACGCAGCCACGCGTCGAGGAGGGCGGCGGCGGTGGAGGTCACGGGGCGACCTTGGCGGCGGCGGCCTTGGCCTCCTTCTCGATCCATGCGTAGCCGCGCTGCTCGAGCTCGTGCGCGAGCTCCTTGCCGCCCGAGCGGACGATGCGGCCGCCCTGGAGGACATGGACCCGGTCCGGGACCACGTAGTCGAGGAGTCGCTGGTAGTGGGTCACGAGGAGGATGGCGCGGTCCGGGGCCCGGAGCGCGTTGACGCCCGAGGCGACGACCCGCAGCGCGTCGATGTCGAGGCCCGAGTCGGTCTCGTCGAGGACCGCGAGGCGGGGCTCGAGGAGCGCCATCTGGAGGACCTCGTTCCGCTTCTTCTCGCCGCCCGAGAAGCCCTCGTTGAGGGAGCGGTGGAGGAAGGCCTCGTCCATCTGGAGGAGCTTCATCCGCTTCTTGACGAGTGCGAGGAAGTCGACGGCGTCGAGCTCGGGCTGGCCGGCCCGCCGGCGCTTCGCGTTGAGCGCCGCGCGGAGGAACGTCGCGTTCGTGACGCCCGGGATCTCGACGGGGTACTGGAACCCCAGGAAGACGCCGGCCCACGCGCGCTCCTCGGGGGAGAGCGGCAGCAGGTCCTTCCCGTCGAAGACGACGGACCCGGCCGTCACCTCGAAGGTGTCGCGGCCCGCGAGGACGCCCGCGAGCGTGCTCTTGCCCGAGCCGTTCGGGCCCATGATGGCGTGGACCTCGCCCGCGGGGACCGCGAGCGAGAGGCCCTTCAGGATCTCCTTGCCGGCGACGCGGGCGTGCAGGCCCTCGATCGCGAGCAGAGGAGCCTCGCTCGGACCCGGAGAGACCGGCACGGCGCTCATCCGACGCTCCCTTCGAGACTCACCGCCAGGAGCTTCTGGGCCTCCACGGCGAACTCCATCGGGAGCTCCCGGAAGACCTGCTTGCAGAAGCCGCTGACGATCATGTTGACGGCGTCCTCGGTCGCGATGCCCCGCTGGTTCGCGTAGAAGATCTGGTCCTCGTCGATCTTGCTCGTCGAGGCCTCGTGCTCGACCCGGGCCGTCGAGTTGCGGACCTCGACGTAGGGGAACGTGTGCGCCCCGCAGCGGTCGCCCATGAGGAGCGAGTCGCACTGCGTGTAGTTGCGCGCGTTCGTCGCGCCCTTGAGGATCTTGACGAGCCCGCGGTACGTGTTCTGGCCCCGGCCCGCGCTGATCCCCTTGCTCACGATCGTGCTGCGCGTGTCCTTGCCGACGTGGATCATCTTGGTCCCGGTGTCGGCCTGCTGGAAGTGGTTCGCGAGCGCGACGCTGTAGAACTCGCCGACGCTCCCCTCGCCCTGGAGGATGCAGGAGGGGTACTTCCACGTGATGGCCGAGCCGGTCTCGACCTGGGTCCAGCTGATCTTGCTGCGCACGCCGCGGCAGACGCCGCGCTTCGTGACGAAGTTGTAGATGCCGCCCTTGCCGTCCTTGTCGCCCGGGTACCAGTTCTGGACCGTCGAGTACTTGATCTCGGCGTGGTCGAGCGCCACGAGCTCGACGACGGCCGCGTGGAGCTGGTTCGTGTCGCGCTTCGGGGCCGTGCAGCCCTCGAGGTAGGACACGTAGGAGCCCTCGTCCGCCACGATCAGGGTGCGCTCGAACTGGCCGGTGTCGGCCGCGTTGATGCGGAAGTAGGTCGAGAGCTCCATCGGACAGCGGACGCCCTTCGGCACGTAGACGAAGGAGCCGTCGCTGAACACGGCGGAGTTGAGCGCCGCGAAGAAGTTGTCGCCCTGGGGCACGACCGACCCGAGGTACTTCCGCACGAGGTCGGGGTGCTCGCGCACCGCCTCGCTGAACGAGCAGAAGACGATGCCCAGGCTGCCGAGCTTGTCCTTGAACGAGGTCGCGACGGACACGCTGTCGAACACCGCGTCCACGGCCACGCCGGCCAGCGCCGCGCGCTCGGCGAGCGGGATCCCGAGCTTCTCGTAGGTCTTCAGGAGCTCCGGGTCGACCTCGGCGAGGCTCTTCGGGCGCGAGGCCGCGCTCTTCGGTGCCGACCAGTAGGCCATGTCCTGGTAGTCGATGGGGGGATAGTGGACCTTCGGCCAGCGGGGCTCGGTCATGCCGAGCCAGTGCCGGTAGGCCTTGAGCCGCCACTCGAGGAGCCACGCGGGCTCGTCCTTCTTCCGCGAGATGAGCCGGACGACGTCCTCGGAGAGGCCCTTCGGGACGGTCTCCGTCTCCACGTCGGTGACGAAGCCCCAGCGGTACTCCTGCCCCGTGACCTCGGCGAGGGTCTTCGCGTCGTCGGGCGGGGCGTCGGCGCGGTCGGTCATGACGCCCCCGGCACGCGGGCCACGGCGCCCGACGCCGCGGCATCGACGGCGCGCGATGCGGCGCGGCCCGCGGCCGTGGCGAACGCCGGCTGCTGACCGGCGGCGATCTCGGCGATCGTGAGCGCCCCGAGCGTCTCGCGGATCGCGCGATTCACGCGCTCCCACGGCGCGCGGACGGGACACGAGCTCTCGATGTCGCAGGACCCTGTGTCGGTGTTCTGGCACTCCGTGAGGGCGAGGGGGCCCTCGAGCGCCGTGATCACGGCGCCGACGCTGATCTCCTCCGCGGGCTTCGCTAGGCGGAAGCCGCCGCCGACGCCGCGCGAGGAGGTGAGCAGGCCGGCGTGGCCGAGCGCCTTCAGGATCTTGCTCGCCGTCGGGAGCGGGACGCGGGTGTGCTGGGAGAGGTCCCGGGCCGAGTGGACCCCCCGACTCCTGTCCACCGCGATGTGAACCACGAGAAGCACGGCATAATCGGCGATCCTGCTGATGCGGATCATGGGTGCGTGGCCTCCCGTGTTCTTGGGTCGGGGGTTGGGTTGGGGGACGGGCGAGGGATCGGGGAACCGCCGGGCGGAATCGCAATCTCGGACTTTTTTAGTCCGATATCCACATGGTAGGGACATTCGGGGGTTGCGTCAAATCGGCGAGGGGTCGGTACCGGCGCCGGGGGATCCGCCTGGATCCCGGGTCGCGCCTCCCCCTGGCACGCGTCCCGCGCGTTCCGTATCCTCCGGTGCCATGCAGACTTGCACGCGCCCGGTAGGAACCCCTTCGGATGCTCGTGGGGGCGTCGGGGGCCGGGCCGCGGGGTCCCTGCGCGCGTCGTTACTACTCCTCGCGCTGAGCCTTCTCCTCGTCGGGAGCGCCCCGGACGGCCTCGCACGCGACGCGGCGGCCGACGAATCGCCGCCCCCGCAGGCTCCACCTGCGCCCGTGCCGGCGCCCGCTCCGGCACCCGCTCCCGCTCCGGCTCCCCCGCCCGCGCCCGCGCCCGCTCCCGGCGCCCCGGGCGATGCGCCCCCTCCTGCCCCCCCCGCCCCCCCTGTTCCTCCCCCCGTTCCGGTCCCCGCTCTCCCCGCTCCGCCGCCGCTCGTGCTCGCGGATGCCCTGCGCCTGCCCCCGCTCGGGAAGGGAGCCCGCAGCGCGATTCGGGAAGATCCGGTCGAGGCCCGCATCGTGCGCGGGACGTGGAGGCCGCCGACGGAGGGGGAGGCCGTCGTCGGCTCGGCCGGCAAGCAGGGGACGTGGACGAAGGTGACGCCGGGACCGGACGGCGCGTTCGAGGGCGAGCCCTTCACGGGTGGGGTGTACCTCTCGTTCCGCGTCACGTCCGAGCGCGAGCGGGTCGCCGTCCTCGAGGCGAGCGGGCACGACTTCGCGTACGTGAACGGCGAGCTGCGGCCCGGCGACCCGTACGGCCACGGGTTCCTCGAGCTGCCGGTCCTCCTGCGCGCGGGCGTCAACGAGGTGCTCGTGCGCAGCTCGCGCGGGCGCTTCGCGGGTCGGCTCGTCGAGCCCCCCGCGGAGGTGTTCCTGCTCGAGGGGGACGGCACGTGGCCCGAGCTGCCGCTCGCGACGGAGGAGGACGCCGGCCTGCGGGGCCCCGAGCTCGCGGGGGTCGTGGTCGTGAACGCCACGCGGGCGCCCCTATCCGGGTGGTTCGTGCGCGCGCGGGTGGAGTCGTGGGACCGGCCGCTCGGCTGGCGCGTGCCGGCGATCCCCGCCCTGTCGGCGCGGAAGGTGACGGTGCATCTCGCGCCGACGGTGATCGCCATGAAGCCGGGTCCGGTCAAGGCGACGGTCGAGCTCGCCCGCTCGGGTGCGGTCGACGCGCCGGCCGTCGCGTCGATGACGAGGCGGGTCGAGTGCGTGGAGGCCGCATCCCGGCGCGTCTTCACGTTCGCGAGCGGCATCGACGGCAGCGTGCAGACGTATGCGGTGACCCCGCGCGCGCGTCCGCCGGCGAAGGGCGCGGTCGACGGCGCCCTGGTGCTCTCGCTCCACGGGGCGAGCGTCGAGGCCCCGTCCCAGGCCGCGGCGTACGCGCCGAAGTCGTGGGCCACGATCGTCTGCCCCACGAATCGGAGGCCGTTCGGGTTCGACTGGGAGGACTGGGGGCGGCTCGACGCGATGGAGGTGCTCGAGCAGGCGATCGCGACGATCCCGCACGATCCCGCGCGGCGCTACCTGACCGGCCACTCCATGGGCGGCCACGGCACGTGGCACCTCGGCGTCACCTACCCCGACCGCTTCGCCGCCGTCGGCCCGAGCGCCGGGTGGGTGTCCTTTTTCTCCTACGGCGGCGCGCCCGCGGGGCAGGAGGATCCCGTCGCCGGTTTGCTGCGGCGCGCGGCCGGCACCAGCGACACCCTCGTGCTCGCCACGAACCTCGCCCCGCTCGGCGTGTATGCGCTCCACGGCGACGCCGACGACAACGTGCCCGTCTCCGAGGCGCGCGCGATGGTCGAGCGGCTGCGGGCGTTTCACCACGACGTCACGCTGTTCGAGCAGAAGGGTGCGGGCCATTGGTGGGACGCGTCGGACGAGCCCGGCGCCGACTGCGTCGACTGGGCGCCCATGTTCGACCTGTTCGCGCGGCGCCGCCGCCCCGCCCTCGCCGAGGTGCGGGAGGTGGACTTCGTCACCATGAACCCGGGCGTGTCGGCGACGAGCGCGTGGGCGACGATCGAGGCGCAGGAGCGTCCCCTGCTCCCGAGCCGGGTGCGCCTGCGGTGCGACGCCGGGAAGCGGCGCTTCGTCGGCACCGTGGAGAACGTGCTCGCGCTGTCGCTCGACGTGTCGCACCTCCCGCCCGGCGCGCCGATCGAGGTGCGCATCGAGGGCGCGTTCCGCGCGACGGTCCCCTGGCCGACGGGAGCAGCGCGGATCACGTTCGACCGCCTGCGAGGCGGCTGGGAGGGGGTGGACGCCCTCGGCGCGGGACGGAAGACCCCCGCGCGCGCCGGCCCGTTCAAGGACGCCTTCCGCCACCGGTTCCAGCTCGTCCACGGCACGCGGGGCACGCCCGAGGAGAACGCGGTCCTCGCGGCGAAGGCGCGCCAGGACGCCGAGCTGTGGTGGTACCGCGCGAACGGCGCGGTGGACGTGATCGCCGACGTCGACTTCGAGCCGCGCAACGGGCGGGACCTCTCGGTCGTCCTCTACGGCAACGCCGACACGAACGCGCAATGGGGCGCGCTCGTGGGCGACGGCCCCGTGGAGGTGCGGCGCGGGTCGGTCCGCATCGGCACGCGGACGATCGCGGGGGACGACCTCGCGTGCCTGTTCGTCCGGCCCCGTGCGGGCAGCGCGGTCGGGTGCGTCGCGGTGGTGGCCGGCACGGGCGTCGTGGGGCAGAGGCTCCTCGATCGCATGCCGTACCTCGCGAGCGGCGTCGGCCTGCCCGACGTCACCGTCTTCGGAGCGGAGATGCTCGACAAGGGCGCCGTGGGCGTGCGTGCCGCGGGCTTCTTCGGCCCGACGTGGGGCCTCGACGGCGCGGAGATCCTCTGGCGGTGACCCCGCGCCTCGAGGGGCGCCGCTCGCGGAGGCGGGAGCTGCCCCACGGGACGTAGAGGCCCGCCCCCCGGTAGGATCCAGCCGGTCGGTCGGGGTCGCCCGGCTCCGGAGGAGGCTCTCCCATGGCGGTGGACTTCGAGAAGCAGGGCGTCTTCTACCTGGGCCGCAAGCTCGACGGCAAGACCCTCGCGCCCAAGGAGGACCTCCTCCTCTACGACGCGAAGGACCTGACGACCCACGGCGTCATCCTCGGCATGACGGGGTCGGGCAAGACCGGCCTCGGCATGGCCCTGCTCGAGGAGGCCTCCCTCGACGGCATCCCCTCCATCGTCATCGACCCGAAGGGCGACCTCGGCAACCTGATGCTCGCGTTCCCCGAGCTCCGCGCGCAGGACTTCCGCCCGTGGATCGACGAGGCCGAGGCGAGCCGCAAGGGCGTGACGCCCGACGTGCTCGCGCAGCAGACCGCGGACAGTTGGAAGAAGGGCCTCGCCGACTGGGGCCAGGACGGCGCCCGCATCGCGCGCTACGCGGCCGCGTCCGAGACCACGATCTACACGCCCGGCAGCAACGCCGGCGTCCCCCTCGCGATCCTCCGCTCGTTCGCCGCGCCGCCCCCCGCCGTGCGGGACGACTCCGAGGCGCTGCGCGAGCGCGTCCTCACCACGGCGTCGAGCCTGCTCAGCCTCCTCGGCGTCGACGCCGACCCCGTGAAGAGCCGCGAGCACGTCCTCGTCTCGACGCTGCTCACGAAGGCGTGGAGCGAGGCCCGCGACCTCGACGTGGGCGCCCTCATCCGGGAGATCCAGGCGCCGCCGCTCGAGCGGATCGGCGTCCTCGACCTCGAGGCCTTCTACCCGCAGAAGGAGCGCGCCGCCCTCGCGATGAGCCTCAACGCGCTC
>JAYTCP010000245.1:0-11705 GCA_043736435.1 Planctomycetia bacterium
CCGCGGGCGCCGGCGAGCTTCTTGACGGTGTCGCGGACGTAGGGGTGCTTGACGGCGAGGATGTCGCGGTGGGGCAGCTCGGCGGGGCTGTGGAACGTGCCGTCCACGAGGGCGACGTCCACGTCGCGGATCCGCTCGACGATGGCGGGCGGGAACACGTCGGCGTCGGAGACGTAGAGCAGGCGCCGGTTCGGCCCGACGATCTCGAAGCCCACGGTGTCGGTGTCCTCGCCGCGGTGGGGCGAGAGGAAGACGTGGAGGAGCGCGCCGTCGAACTCGAGCGGCTGCCCGGGCGCGAGCGTGCGAAGCTCGATCTCGTCGCGCTCGACGAGGTGCGACCAGGGGCGGTTGCCCTCGAGGAAGCGCGCCACCTTCGGCGTGCCGTACACCGGCAGGTGCCGCGCGTGCATCGCCTCCTTGCCGAGGAAGGCGAGGCCCAGGTAGTGGCCCACGTGCGCGTGCGTGATGGCGATCGCATCGACGAACGCGCCGGGGCGGCCCAGCGCGAGGCCGAGCGCGTCCACCTGCTCGCGGAGATCGGGGCTCGCGTCGACGAGGAAGGTGCGCCCCGAGATGCCCACGATGGCGAGGCTCACGATGCGGCGGCGGCGGGTGGGATCGAGCCGCGCGGCCGCGCACCGCGGACAGGCACAGCCGGGCTGGGGGATCCCGCCGTCCTGGGCGGTGCCGAGCACGTGGACGCGAACGGTGGACATCGCGCGGATCATACCCCGTCGCCGGGTGCGTCCGCGGGGTCGCGGAGGCCCCTTGACCCACGGCGGGCCGCCGTCAGGGATGGTCGTCGGGAAGGAGCGGGTCGGGGTCGGCGTGGACGGAGACGTCCGCGTCGGGGACCGCAGAGAGCACGGCGCGCCGGGCCCGCTCGGAGAGGCGGTGCGCCTCCGCGAAGGGCAGCCCGCGGTCGAACGCGACCATCAGGTCCACGAACCGGGCCCGCCCCGACCGCCGCGTCCGGATCGTGCGCACCGCCCGCGTCTCGGGCACCGCGGCGAGCACCGCGCGGCGGATCTCCTCCTCGACGCCCGCGCCCAGGTCGCGGTCCATGAGCTCGTCCATGGACACGCGGAGCACCGTCCAGGAGCTCTTGAGCACGATGCCCGCGACCAGGAGGCCCACCACGGGGTCGAGCCAGTGCCAGTGCGTGAAGCGCTCGAGGAGGAGCGCCACCAGGACCCCGCCGTTCATGAACACGTCGGAGGCGTAGTGCGCGCTGTCCGCCAACAGGGCCACGGAGCCCGTCGCCTTCGCCGTGCGACGGAGGAGCCAGGTGATCCACACGCTGCCCACGCAGGAGATCGCCATCACGACCACGCCCGTCAGCTCGCGCGTGGCGGTCTCGCGCTCGAGGAGGCGGCGCGTGCTCTCGAAGACGAGGAACAGCCCCGAGAACCCGATCACCGCCCCCTGGAACATGCCGGCGAGGCCCTCGGCCTTCCCGTGCCCGTAGCGATGGTCGTCGTCGGCGGGGCGGCTGCCGATCCGGATCGCGATCAGGTTCACCGACGACGCGAAGACGTCGGTCAGAGAGTCGACGAACGAGCCGGCGATCGCCATGGACCCCGTGAGGGAGGCCGCCACGAGCTTCATGGCGCCGAGCAGGCTCGCGGTGATGACGCTCAGGCGCGCCACCCCCATCGCCCGCCGGTCGGTGGGAGGCCGGTCGGGCAGGAGTCCGGCGGCGGCCACGGGCGGGGAGGCGTGCGAGTGCGGGTCCATGGGCGTCAGCGGCGGCGCTTGCCCCCGCCCTTGCGCGTCGCCTTCGCGGGCGCGGGCTTGCCGGCCTTGGGCGCCGCCTTGCCCGGCGCCCTGCCGCCGAGCCGCGCCTCGAGCTTCTCGAGCCTTCCCTTGAGCTCGCCGGCCTCGCGACGCAGCGTCTCCACGCCGTCGGCGAGCTTCGCGGTCTCGGTGGTCCGCTCGACCCGCTGCTCGAGCCGACGTGCGGCCCCGCGGCAGGCGCGCCGCACGCGGCCGTCCACGGCCTGGTCGGCCCCGCGGCGCAGCGCGGGCAGGGCCCGCTCGTCGCCCAGGAGGCGCAGCGCCATGATGGCGGCCATCTGGACGCGGAAGTCGCGGTCGTCGATGCGCTCCTCGAGCCGCTCGCGGATCGCGTCGCGCACGACGAGCCGCGCACCGACGAACGCCAGCGCCATCGCGGCGGAGGCGCGGACGCGGGCGTGCTGGCCCCGTTCGAGGCGCTTCAGGAGCGTCGGCACCACCTCCTCGGACGCGAGGGCGCCGAGGCCGCGGACGGCCGCCGCGCGGATCGTCTCGTGCCACGAGTCCTTCTTGGCGAGCGCCTTCTCGATGGCCTCGCGCGCGCCCGGCGTGCGCGTGCGTCCGAGGGCCTCGGCGGCCTCCCCCTCCACGAAGATCGAGCGGTCGCCCTTCTCGAGGACGCCGCGGATCGCCTCCGCAGCGACCTCGTCGCCGCGGAAGGCCCCGAGGGCGGTGACGATCGCGCGCCGCGCCTTCGGGTGGTCCACGGCGGCGAGGCCGGCGAGGAGCGCCTCGCGGGCCGCGGGGGTGCGGATCTCGGCGAGGGCGGCGGCGGCCTCCGCGCGGACGCCCCAGAAGCCGTCCTGCCGGATCGCGCGCGCCAGCGTGGCGATCGTCTCGCCGCTCGAGTCCTTGCCCAGAGCCGCCGCCGCGCGCAGGCGGCAGACCACCGAGCGGTCGTCCGCGAGCGTCTTCCGGTGCGCGTCCAGCCCGACCTCGAGGGTGAACACGGCGAGCCAGGCGCCGTCGGGGTCGAAGCGGACCCGCTCGGGCCGCACGGCCGTGGGCAGGTGGAACGCGTGCTCGCGCCGGTCGATCACGAGGTGGTGGGTGGTGCCCTCGCCGCCGGTGACGACCTCGACCTCGAGGGTGCCGCGGAAGACCTCGGCCGTCTGGGGCTCGGGCTTGTGGGTCTGCTTGACCGACACCGAGAGGACCTTCTGCTTCTCGTCGAACGACCAGGCGGCCGTGATCTCCGGGTGGCCGGCGCCGAACACCCACTGGTCGAGGAAGCCCTCGAGGTTGCGGCCCGTGGCCTCTTCGATCGCCTTGCGCAGGTCGTCGGTCACGACGCTCTTGCCCTGGTTCGAGCGCGCGTAGTGCTTGATCGACCGCCAGAACCCGTCCTCGCCGAGCTCGGCGCGGAGCATGTTCAGGACGCAGCCGCCCTTCTCGTAGAGGTGCCGGTCGAAGACGTCGATGGGCTCCTCGTAGTCCTTGCTGACGATGGGCCGGCGGTACTCGCCGCCGTCCTCGGCGAAGTAGCGCTTCGCCGCGCTCCACAGGTGGTGCTGGGCCTCCTCCTTGCCGAGGTGGTGCTCGCGGAACACCGACTCGCACCACGTCGCGAAGCCCTCGTTGAGCCACGCGTGGCTCCAGTCGCGGCACGTGAGGAGGTCGCCCCACCACTGGTGGGCCAGCTCGTGCGCGACGAGGTCGTCCGCGTCGTAGTCGAGCGCCGTGCGCTCGTCGTAGATCGCGTACTCGGTGAGGGTCGTGGCGGTCGTGTTCTCCATCCCGCCGAAGATGAAGTCGGCCACCACCACCTGCGCGTACTTCTCGTAGGGGTACTCGACGCCGAAGCGCTCGCCGAAGATCTTCACCATCTTGGGCGTGCGCCCGAGGCCGCGCCGGCCGTCCGCCGCCTTGCCCTTCGGGACGAGGCCCGTCAGGGGGACGTGGGCACCCTCGAAGACGATCTCGTCGAACTCGCCGACCACCAGCGTCACGAGGTAGGTGACGTGCGGGATCGACATCTTCCAGTGCCACGCCGTCGTGCCCTTGCGCGCCCCGGGCTGCTTCGAGAGGAGCGCGCCGTTGGACAGGGTGGTGAACCGGTTCGCCGCGGTCACCACGATCTCGGTGGTGGCCTTCTCGTTGGGGGTGTCGAAGCAGGGGAACCAGCAGCGCGCGTCCTCGTCCTGGCCCTGGGTCCACGCCTGGAGCGGCTTGTCGGGGTAGGCCTCGTCGGGGGCGATGAAGTAGAGCCCGCGCCGCGGGTGTCCCTTGTAGGCCACCTCGAGCGTCGCCTCCTCGCCCTCGCGCAGGCGGGCGGCGAGCCTCACCGTCAGCGCGCCGTCCACGTGCTCGAAGGCGAGCGCCTTCCCCTTCGCGTCCGTCACGCCCGTGACCGTGAGCTCGACCGCGTCGAAGACCACCCGCTCGCACCCGTCGTTGAGCGCCGCCACCGTGTGGCTCGCGGTCCCCTCGATGGACCGGTGCTCGGGGTCCACGAACACGTCCAGGCGGATGTGGCGTACGTCCACCTCGCGGTCCCGCGAGTACTTCCGCGTCGTGCCCGGGAACGCGAAGGGCTCCCGCGCCCCGCCGCGCCCGCCGGTCCCGTGACCACCGCAGCACGCCTCGGACCCGAGCTCGGAATGCGACATCGACCGTCTCCACGAAGGGGAAGACGGTGAGGGTAGCCGCCCCTCCTCAGCGCGGCGAACCCCGGACGGGGGGCCGCGCAGCGGGATCGGCGCCGTCCACTCCCATCCGGTGATCGGGCGCGTGCCGGGGCTCCCGGAGCAGGTGGTGCGAGACCGCGTCCGCGCCGACGTAGGTCGCCGCCACGGCGAGAAGGGCGCGGAGCAGGCGCCCGGGCGCGATCACGCGTGACGGCCGGGCATGGGCGTCAGCAGGGCCACGACGGCGGCCACGAGGAGCGCGAACCCGAGCACGAACCCGAGCGTGGTCCGCGCAGCGAGGGCGATCGAACGTCGACGCATGGCGGTTCCTCCGGGGTCGGGCACCTCGCGACCGGCGGCCGCCTCGCTCGACCTGCCCTCACCATCGGCGGCGCAGGTCAAGCGGGCGTCAACGGCGGGCCAAACGTCGCGAAGGGCTCGAGGGTTCCGGGGGCGGCGGGGGCCGAGCTGCGGAAGTGTGCGGATCTGTGTCAGACACACTTCCGCAGCTCGTGGCTGAGGCTCCGCCCGAACTCGTGCCCTATTCATCGATTGCGCCGGTCTTCACGGCGCCTTCACGCCCTGAGTCGACGGTAGGGGCATGTCGGACGACGCCCCCACCCATCGATACCGGACGATCTGGATCAGCGATCTCCACCTCGGCACCCGCGGATGCAAGTCCGCGGAGCTCCTCGACTTCCTGCGGAGCAACGACAGCGACACGCTCTACCTCGTCGGGGACCTGATCGACGGGTGGGCGCTCCGCAAGACGTGGTGGTGGCCCCAGGCGCACAACGACGTCGTCCAGAAGCTCCTGCGCAAGGCGCGCAAGGGGACGCGCGTGGTGTTCGTCCCGGGGAACCACGACGAGTTCGCGCGCGGCTATGTGGGACAGGCGTTCGGCGGCATCGAGGTGCTGCCCGACACGATGCACCGGACGGCCGACGGGAAGACCCTGTGGGTGCTCCACGGGGACGCGTTCGACCCCGTCGTGACGAAGCACCGGTGGCTCGTCCCGATCGCGCACGGCTTCCTGGGCGTCCTGCGGTGGCTCCACGTCCCGACGGCGTGGCGGCTCGTGCGTCCCCTGCTCGGGCGGCCGTACCGGTCGCTCGCGACGTTCGTGAAGGGCCAGGCGAACCAGGCGATGGCGGCGCTCGGCGATTTCGAGCGGCTGGCCGTCGAGGGCGCGCGGCGGCGCGGCGCCGACGGGGTCGTCTGCGGGCACGCGCACGTGCCGGCGATGCGGACCGTGGACGGCATCCTCTACTGCAACGACGGGGACTGGGTCGACTCGTGCACGGCGCTCGTCGAGCACCCGGACGGGCGGCTCGAGCTGCTGCGGTGGGCGCTTAGGAAGGCGTCTCCGCGGGGCCCGGACGCCTCCATGAGGAAGGAATTGCCGGCGTCGAGGCGGCTCCTCCACGCGGCGGGGCAGGTCCACTGACCTTCCCGGTGGCCCCGCGCGGGGGTTCGGGTCGCGCGCGAAGCGCGGCGATCCGGCGTGGCTCCGCGCTACCCTTCGTCGCCGGATCCACCGGACCCGCCGGTCCACGGCGGTCGCCCCGGGGCCTTCCGCGTGCGCCAGCCGAACCGCACGGAGAGGACGCGGAGCAGGAAGGTGAGCGCGATGCCGACGGCGGCCGCGACGCTCGAGGGCATCGCGAGCCCCTTCGCGAGGCCGCAGAAGGCGAGCGCGCCGGCGAAGGCCGCGAGCGCGTAGTAGCCGCCGGGCTTGAAGACCTCGGGCTCCTCCCCCGAGAGCAGGTCGCGCAGGATGCCGCCCCCGACGGCGTTGATGGTGCCCACGACGAGCGCCGCGGGGACGAGGAGGTCGGCGGAGAGCGCCTTCTGCGCCCCGACGACCGCGTAGGCTCCGAGCCCGAGAGCGTCCACCACGAGGAACAACGCGTGGAACCGCTGCTCGAGCGCCGCGCCGGCGAACCACCCGATGGCGCTCGCCACGGCCACGGCGATCAGGTAGCGATGGTCCACGATCGCCGCGGGCGGCCCGTCCTGGAGGAAGATGCCGTCGCGCAGGAGGCCGCCGCCGATGCCGGCGACGAGCGCGAGCGTGACGAGCCCCGCGACGTCGTAGCCCTTCCGCACGGCGCGGAGCGCGCCCGAGAGCGCGAACAGCCCGGTGGCCGCGAGGTCGAAGACGGGCAGGAGGAGGAAGTCGTCGGGCATGGGACGGGGATACGGTCGCGGGAGGGGGAGGCCGACGCAAGCACCCAGGCGGCCCACGTCCAGAGGGTCCCACGCCGGGCAGCGCGCAGGGCGGTAGGATGGGCAGGCCCGCCCGCACCCCCCGAAGAGAGAGGCCACCCTGGCACTCGGTCGCCGACGGCACCTGTTCCAGCTCGCCGCGAGCCTCTGCGTCGGGGCCACCGGCTGCGGTCGGGCCGAGTCGCCACCCGATCACGAGATCCCGGGGCTCGTCGCGCGCCTCTCTGGATCCGACCGCGAGGACGTGGACGCGGCGGCGCGCCGGCTCGTCGAGATCGGCGCACCGGCCCTCGAGGCGCTGAAGCTCCTTCCGACCGCGCCGTACCACACGCGCAGCCCGGCCATCGAGGTCATGGGATGGATGGGCGAGGCGGCCGACTCGGCCATCCCGTGGCTGATGGATCTCTTCCGCACCGACCCCCAGATCCGGAGCACGGTGAGCCTGGCGCTCGGGAAGATCGGCCGGGCCGCCGTGCCGCCGTTGATCGCGCTCCTCGACACGAGCACCGACGCCGAGGTCCGCGGGAAGGCCTGTGAGACCCTCGGCCTGACCCGCCTCCGGGAGGATCGCATCCGCGACGCGCTCTTGGCCCGGCTCCGCGACGACCCCGCACGGTACGTCCGCAACGACGCCGCATCGGCCCTCGGCGCGATCTCGTTCCGCGACGCGGAGACCCTGGGTGCTCTCGAACGGACCGCGGACACCAACGCCCTGAACGCGCAATTCTATGCGACGTACGCCCTGGCCCATATGGGCCCCGAGGGCACGGAGGTGCTGCTCCGGCTCGCGCGGAGCCCTCACGAGGAGGCACGCGCACAGGCCGTGGGCTCGCTCGGAAGCGCGAAGGAGGCCCCCGTCGAGCCCCGCATCGATGCGCTCCTCGCGGCGCTCTCCGATGCGTCGACCTGGGTGAGAGGCAACGCGGCGAACGCGCTCGGGGACATCGGTGCGCCCGCCGCCCGCGCGTTGCCCGCGCTTCGCAAGGCTGCGGTCGCCCTGGCGGCGGAGGGCGACGAGGTCGCGGCTTCGAAGGCGCGCGAGGCGGTGAACCACCTCGAACCGAAGGCCGAGGACGAGCCCGACGAGGAGAAGATCGACGCGCCCGTCCGTCCGCGGACGACCACGACGCCACCGCGTTGAAGAAGGGTAGCGGTACCGGAGCGGTACCGTGCCAGAGCAGACGCCGCCGCTTTCTCAGAGAAAGCGGCGGCGTCTACTCTGCTCCGACTCGGAGAGATCGCCCCGAACCCTATCGAAGGGCGCTGCCGAACGCCTTGAGCTTCCTGAGGAGTCCGGCATGCAGCAACGAGATGAGGCTCTCGCTGACATCGAGGACCTTGCCGATCTGCTTCATCGTCCGGCTCTCCACGTAGTAGAGGCTGGCGATGGTCCGCTCTCTCGCGTCGAGGAGCGACAGCATGAACTCGAAGTTCTCGCTCTCCGCCGATTCCGTCGCGGGGTTGGGTGAGAGCTCGTCCACCACGCACGAGATCGGACCGGGCTCGTCGGCACCCCGAGCGCCGTCCGCGCCTGTGTGGGTCATCGAGCACATGTGGATCGGAGACGCGTCCCTCGACACCCTCGTGTAGGCGGGCTCCGAGAGACCGAGGACCGTCGCCATCTCCGAGGTCGTCGGCTCCCGACCCAGCCCTCCGTGGAGACGGCGCTTCGTCCGTTCGACGAGCATGCCGCGAAGGCGCACGAGGCGCGGGACCCAGTCCATCCTGCGGAGTCCGTCGAGGATCGACCCCCGGATCCGAGCGGTGCCATAGGACTTGAACGTGCACTCCCGCGACGGGTCGTAGCGGTCGATCGCCTCCAGGAGCCCGAACGTCCCCAGGGAGACGAGGTCGTCCACGCTGGTCGACGCCGGAAGGGAGTCGGACATGCGTCGGGCGATCCGGATGACCAGCGGGTAGTAGGCCGTCGCCAATCCGTTGCGGGCCGCCAGTCGATCGATCCCGTCTCTCACGCTGCCGTACGCACTCCAGAGGTGCGCGAAGTCCGCATTTCGAGGGTGGTGCCGTTCGTTCATGAGAGAGGTAGGCGGAGCCGGGGGCTCGTACCCTCCGAGGCAAACCTGGGTCTCCGGTCCGCGACCTGGAGGGCGGAGGATCCCGGGCCTTGGATGCCGGGACCGCGCCATCGAGGTGGACGAAAGGCTCTTCTCGTTCCCCTCTCGATCGGGCCTCCCGAAGGCACCTGGGACCCGGAGGCATCGGCGACCCGGCACCTGGACGTAACCGCGCGGCGGCCGGGGCCGGCGGGATCGCGCGCCAAGCTCGCCCCCGCCGCTCCCCCGCTCCCCCGCAGGACCGCCCGTCCCCGGCCCGCCTACACGTTGCGGCGGTACTTGCCGCCGACCTCGTAGAGGGCGTGCGAGATCTGGCCGAGCGACGCCACGCGCACCGTGCGGACGAGCTCGGCGAAGACGTTGCCCCCGCTGCGCGCGACGGCCTTCAGGCGGTCGAGGGCGGGCCCGGTCTCGGCCGCATGGGCGGCCTGGAAGGCCTTCAGCCGGTCGAACTGGAGGCGCTTCTCGTCGGGCGTCGCGCGCGAGAGCTCGGTGTCCTTCTGGGCGAGGCTGCCCTTGTCCTCGGGGAGGAACGTGTTCACGCCGACGATGGGGAGCGAGCCATCGTGCTTGCGGCGCTCGTAGAGGAGGCTCTCGTCCTGGATGCGGCCGCGCTGGTACTGCGTCTCCATGGCGCCGAGCACGCCGCCGCGGTCGTCCAGCCGGACGAACTCGGAGAGCACGGCCTCCTCGACGAGCTCGGTCAGGCGGTCGACGAACCAGCTCCCCTGGAGCGGGTTCTCGTTCCTGAGCCAGCCGAACTCCTTCGTGTTGATCAGCTGGATCGCCATGGCCCGCCGCACGCTCTCGGCCGTGGGCGTCGTGATCGCCTCGTCGTAGGCGTTCGTGTGGAGCGAGTTGCAGTGGTCCTGGAGCGCGAGGAGCGCCTGGAGCGTCGTGCGGATGTCGTTGAACTGCACCTCCTGGGCGTGGAGGGAGCGGCCCGACGTCTGGATGTGGTACTTGAGCCTCTGGCTGCGGTCGTTCGCGCCGTAGCGCTCGCGCATGGCGACCGACCAGATCCGCCGGGCGACGCGGCCGATCACCGTGTACTCGGGGTCGAGGCCGTTGCTGAAGAAGAAGGAGAGGTTCGGCGCGAAGTCGTCGATCCTCATCCCGCGCGCGAGGTAGTACTCGACGTAGGTGAAGCCGTTCGACAGGGTGAACGCGAGCTGGCTGACGGGGTTGGCCCCCGCCTCGGCGATGTGGTACCCGCTGATCGAGACGCTGTAGTAGTTGCGGACCTGGTTCTGTATGAACCACTGCTGGATGTCGCCCATCATCCGCAGCGCGAACGCCGTCGAGAAGATGCACGTGTTCTGGGCCTGGTCCTCCTTCAAGATGTCGGCCTGGACCGTGCCGCGGACGGTGCGGACCGTCCGGCGCACGATCTCCTCGTGCTCGGGGGGCGTCGGGACGCGGCCCTTCGCCTCGCGGAGCAGATCCACCTGCTGGTCGATGGCCGTGTTCAGGAACATCGCGAGCAGGATGGGCGCCGGCCCGTTGATCGTCATCGAGACGGACGTGTTCGGGTCGCAGAGGTCGAAGCCGGCGTAGAGCCGCTTCATGTCATCGAGCGTGCAGATCGAGACGCCGCTCTCCCCCACCTTGCCCCAGATGTCGGGGCGCTCGGCGGGGTCCTCGCCGTAGAGGGTCACGCTGTCGAACGCCGTCGAGAGGCGCTTGCTCGTCTCGCCGCGGCAGAGCAGGTGAAAACGCCGGTTGGTACGATCCGGCGGGCCCTCGCCGGCGAACTGGCGCTTCGGGTCCTCGTCGGTGCGCTTGAACGGGAACACGCCCGCGGCGTAGGGGAACGAGCCCGGCAGGTTCTCGAGGAGCAGGAAGCGGAGCAGCTCGCCCGGCTCGTCGGTGGTCGGGAGCGCCACCTTCGGGATGCGGGTCCCGCCGAGGCTCAGGGTCGCCGTCTCGACGGCGACGTCCTTGTCGCGCACGCCGAAGGAGATCGTGTCGGCGAGGTAGGCCGCCTTCCGGGCGGGCCAGGCGTCGAGCAGGGCCTGCGCGCCCGCGTCCACGCGGCTGCGCGCCCGAGCGAGGGCCGCGTCCACGGCCTCGAGGGCCGCGGGGACGGCCTTCTCCCGGGCGAGGGTCGCCTTCGCGCCCGCGAGGTGCGCCACGTCGCGCGCGCAGCGCACCTGCTCCTCGACCCACGCCTTGTACTTCCGCACCGACCGCGCGATCTCGCCGAGGTACCCCGCGCGGTCGTTCGGGATGATCACCGTCGCGTGGGGGGAGCGGGCCTCGGTCATCTGGGACGGCTTGCGGATGGGCGTTGACCGGCCGGTCCTCTCGACCGCCAGGTCGACCAGGGCCTCGAAGGCCGCGTCCACGCCGGGGTCGCAGTAGCGGCTCGCCACCGTCGGGTACACGCGGAGCGACGCCTCCGGAGCGTCGAACGCCTTCCGGGCCCGGCGCACCTGCTTGCGCACGTCGCGCAGCGCGTCGTCGGCCCCGCGCCGCTCGGCCTTGTTCACGGCGACGAGGTCGGCGTAGTCGAGCATCCCGATCTTCTCGAGCTGCGTGGCCGCCCCGTACTCCGGGGTCATCACGTAGACCGGGACGTCGCACAGGTCGACGATCTCGGTGTCGCCCTGCCCGGTCCCCGAGGTCTCGACGAAGATCCAGTCGAACCCGGCCAGCCGGCACAGGCGGATCGCGTCCTGCGTCGCCGCCGCGAGCTCGCCCTTGGCACCGCGCGTCGCGAGGCTGCGCATGAACGCCCGCGGGTGCGGGATCGTGTTCATGCGGATGCGGTCGCCGAGCAGCGCGCCGCCGGTCTTGCGCCGCGAGGGGTCCACCGACAGGACGGCCACCGTCGCGCGCTCCGTGCCCTCGAGGAACCGGAGCACGAGCTCGTCGCACAGGGACGACTTCCCCGCGCCGCCCGTCCCCGTGATCCCGACCACGACGCCGCGCCGGTCCTTGCCGAGCGCGTCCGCGGCCGCGCGCACCTCGCGGC
>JAYTCP010000246.1:0-1888 GCA_043736435.1 Planctomycetia bacterium
CGCAGGGCCCGAGAGGGAGGAGCGTGTTCTTGTCACCCGCGTAGGAGGGATCGCTTCGCGGCGGCGACTTCGGCACACAGACACCCCCTTGGACACGCCCGGGCCGCAGGCGCGGCCTCCAACCTCGTTCCTTCATGAATAAGTCGGGCCAGGCGCCGCGCCGCGGCCATCGCGCCTCCCCGGAAGCCGCCGGATCACCGGCGGCTTCCTCCGTTACGGTGCCGCGCCCTGCCCGGGCGGCTTCAGAAGGCACATCTCGAAGGGCGCCTCCAGGACGAACCCCATGCGCGCGTAGAGCGCGAGCGCGGGAACGTTCCGCTCCCCCGTGAACAGGACCCCACCCTCCGTCGCGCGCCCGCCGGCTCGCGCCCCCTCGACGATCCCGGCGAAAGGCCCGGCCCCCGACGCCCCCGAGATCCTCGAGCTCTCCTGCGAGCGAGGCGGCGACGGTGAAGGTGCGTCCGTCGGGCGCCTCGTCACTCCTGGAGCGCGTCGGTCGCGGGCTCGAGGAGGCCGTCTCCTGCGTCCCGTAGCCGCCCGTGGCCCACGAGCAGGTCCCAGATCTCCTGGGCGTACTGGTCGGGGGGGCGGATGCCGAGGATGCCCGACGACGCGCCGCGACTGAGCGGGTTGCGGCTCGACGTGATCGCATCGTCGGCCCGCGCGAGCTTGAGCCGCTTCTTGTAGGCGTTCATCGCGCGCTTGAGGACCGCCTGGTCCCAGGCAGGGAGCGGCGTCCTGCGGGCTTCCCACGCGGCGAGCAGCGCGGAGAGCTCGAGGAGGTCGCGTTCGAGGACGGGCAGCGCGACCGCCGCGTCCTCGTCGGCGCCCGCCGCGTGGACCGCGGCCTCCGCCTGCCGCCAGGCGACGGCGGCCGCCGCCGGGTCGGTGGAGGCGGCGAGCCGCGCGTGGATCGCGCGGAGCCGGGAGCAGAGCAGCCAGTTCTCGGGGACGTCCACGCCGTGAGGGTACACGGCACGGGACCGTCCCGCGACCCCCGCCGCCACGATCTGACATGGGGCCGATCAGCCCGCCCTTCGCACCGCGCGCGGGTGCGCCTCGGTGCGGTCGGGGCGGAAGCCGCCGTCGTCGTCAAGGACGTGGCGCGAGCACGTCACGTGCGTGCGCTCGACGTCGAGCACGAGGAACGAGTTCATGTCCTTCTCTGTGCGTCGCCCACGGAAGGTGGTGGCGGTCCCGGCCTGCACGAGGAGGTAGTGCCGCGAGGCGCCCACGACCACCTCGGACGACCGGGCGACGACCGATTCGTGGCGATGGCCCGTGAGGACCGCATCGACGTAGAGGGCGTCGAACGCCCGCAGCGCCCGCCGCGACTTCTGCACGACGACGGCCATGCGCTGGCTCGGCGGCCGGGTGAACGGGTGGTGGGCGACGACGACGCGGAAGGCGTCGGCCGGTACGTCGCGGAAGCGCGCGCCGAGGGACGCGAGGGACCCACGTCGCGCCCGGCCGCCGTCGATGGCGAACGACCGCGACGTGTCGATCCCAGCCACGGCGACGTCGCCGTCGGTGAAGAACGGATCGAGGTGGTCGACCACGTGCGCGAGGAATCGCGCATGGCGGCGACGGAAGCGGATCCACGGCGCGAGGGGCACGTCGTGGTTGCCGGGGACGACCACGAAGGGGACCCCGAGGCGGTCGAGGAAGTAGCGCGCCTGCCGAAACTCGGCGTGAGAGGCCCGGCGGGTGATGTCGCCCGAGACCGCGACGATCGTGGGCTCGAGCGCCGCGAGGGCGCGGAGCAGCGGCCCGACGCGCTCCGTGACGCCCGGACTCCCGAAGTGGAGGTCGGACACGTGGACGATGCGCCGCGCCGTCGCAGGGCGCGCAGCATGCGCGGCGCCGGAGCTCGCGTCAGGGCAGGGAG
>JAYTCP010000247.1:0-3919 GCA_043736435.1 Planctomycetia bacterium
GCTCCACGGGAGGAGTCGGGGGGGCGCCGGGGGGCGGCGGCGGCGCGGGCGGCTCGACCGGCGGCGCGGGCGGCTCGATCGGCGGCGTCGCGGGGACCACGGGCGGCGTGGGCGGCTCGATCGGGGGTGCGGGCGGCTCAACCGGCGGCGCAGGCGGCTCGACCGGCGGCGCGGGCGGCTCGATCGGGGGTGCGGGCGGCTCCACGGGAGGCGCAGGCGGTTCGATCGGCGGTGCGGGCGGCTCGATCGGAGGCGTAGGAGGCACAACCGGCGGCGAGGGAGGCACGATCGGCGGCTTCGCCGCGAGCCGGCCCACGACGATCTCGACCCACGTGGCCTCGGGGTCGGGCGTCGGCGTGCCGGCGGGCGGAACCTGACGCAGGACGAGGCCGACCCGCGGTGCATCCACGTCCTCGTGCTCGACGCTCACGTGATAGCGGCTGCCCGTGAGGACCGCGCGCGCGTCCGCCTCGGTCCGCCCCACGAGGTCGGGCGCGGGCGGAGCGACGACCTTCGCCGCGTGGCGCGAGACGACCAGCTCGACGTTGCCGTCGAGGACGGGCTTGCCGGCGGCCGGCGTCTGTCGGACGACGATCCCTTCCGGGTCGACGTCGGGAACGATGTCGCCGATCTCGCGCCAGAGCAGACCCGCGGCGCGCACGGCGGCCTGGGCGGCCTTGCGGTCGAGGCCGAGCACATCGGGGGCGAGGACGCCCGCCGCCGGCGGGGCCGGCGGTTCGACGGGCGGCGCGGGCGGCTCGACCGGAGGCGCCAGCGGCGGCGCAGGGGGCTCGACCGGCGGCGCGGGAGGCTCGACCGGAGGCGCATCGGGCGCCATCGCGACCGGCACGGGCTCCTCGCGATCGCGGATCCCGACCACGACCGTGACTGCGCGTCCCTCGCTGAGCGACGCGCCGGCGGCCGGCTCCTGCCGCACGACGAGCCCCGCCCGATCCTCCCCGACGGGCTCCTGGGCCTCGGCGATCGACATCCGAAGCATCGCGTCGCGGAGCGCGGCCTCGGCGGCCGGCGGCGTGAGCCCGACGACGTTCGGGACGTTGCGCGTCTCGGGGGCGCTCGAGCGCCCCACGAAGATCTCGACGGTGGAGCCCGGCGCGAGCCGCACGCCGGCGAGCGGGCGCTGGGAGTTGACGACGCCCTCGAGCCCGCCGGACGCCTCCACGGGCGTCGAGCGCAGGCGGAAGCCCTTTCCCTCGAGCGCCGCGGCGGCTTGGGCCTCGGTCACGCCCACGAGGGACGGCACGGCCACGAGATCGGCGTCCGCGGCCCGTCCGACGGTCAGGACCACCGCCTCGTCCTTCCCGAGCCGGATCCCGGCATCGGGCTTCTGTCCGAGCACGGTGTCGGGCAACGAGCCTTCGGGGGCGTCGACCGACTCGACGACCACCGCCAGGCCCATCCCCTTCACGAGGCGTTCCGCGTCGCTGCGGGGTCGGCCGACGAGCGAGGGGACCTGGCTCTGCTGGAACAGCGGCGTCACGACGAACCAGCCGATGGCGCCGACGAGACCGGCGAACCCGAGGCCGACCAGGACGTTGCTCCGGCTCCGCCGGAGGACGGGGGCCGCGTCGAGGACGATGTCGCCCTCCCAGGTCTCGGGCGGCAGCGCGCCCTTCGCGTCCTCGAGGGTCACCTGGACGCGGGCGCGTCCGGGCCCGTCGCGGGAGACGCGCAGCGGGACGTGGATGCGGGAGACCGTGTCGGCGATCTCGTGGATGCCCGCCACGCGCTCCCCGTGCAGGTCGAGGGACTCGAGCCCGTCGGAGGTCCGCACGCGCACCCGGCGGGCCTGGGACTCGAGCTCGATCTCGAGCACGGACGTCGTGCCCTTGATGCCTGACAGACGCGGCGCAACGTGGACCTTCATCGGCGAATCCCCCCCGCAGACGTGCGCGCCGCCCAGATCCCGATGGCGGGAATCCGCCGGATCTCCTCGAAATCGAGCAGGAACCCCCTACACCCCGTGCACCGTTCGACGGTGAGCGGCGGGTCGAGGGGGAAGTCCAGGTGCTCCATCCCGCCGTGGCACGCCGGGCACAGGACCCGCGCCGGGCGATGCCGCATGGCGGCCTCCACGGAGGGCGGGATGTCCCACGACCACCCCTCCCACGCGGCGAGCTCGCCGGCATGGAAGAAGTTGGCCCCGCACCCGAGGCAGATGTGGATCGGGACCCCGTTCCAGAGCTGCGGCAGCATCATGGCGTTGATGCACCGGGGGCAGTGGAACGCAGGTTCGGGCGACGGCGACATGCCCCCCATGCTACGGCATGCGGGGGGACGGACGTACTCCGCCTCGGCCTCCCGCGGCCCTTCGCGCTCGCGCAGGGCCCTCGGCCCGGACCGCACGCGCGCGACCGGCGCCCCGAGGCCTACGGCGGGAGCGAGCGGATCCATCGAGCGACGAGGTCCTCCCCGTCCGCGTCCACCACCGTGGATCCGAGCGGCGGCATCCTGTTCACGTCGAGCCGGCCCATCCGGTGCCAGAGGATGCTCTCCTCGGGGACGCCGCTCCGGACGATCAACGCGTTCGGGATGCCCAGGGTGCCTCGCTCTGGAGCCTGCCCCACGACGGCCATGGCATCGAGGGCGGTGGTCGAGCGGAGGTCCATCGACGTGCCCGAGCCGCCCGAGGGCCGGTGGCACACCGCGCAGTTCACGTCCAGATACGCCCGCGCGCGCTCGGACACCCCTACGCTCTCGTCGGCGAGGTCCGGGAGGGCCGGCAGCGTCGACGGGTTGCCCAGGGATGCGTCGAGGTAGCCGGCCCCCTCGAGGGCCTCGATCTGGTTCTGCGCGCCGCTCCCGTGGTCGAAGCTGCGATTCAGCTGGCGCGTGCGCAGCCCGAGCACCTGCCCCGCGGCGGCCGTATGGCACCGCGAGCACTCGGATCGGCTCGGGAACGTCCACGTCTGCGCCACCGAGCCGCCGGGGGCGGCGGGGTCGGTGATCGTGTACGAACGCGTGGATGCCCCGGGCAGGAGATCGGCGTCGTTCTGGTCGTCCCGCCACCGGTAGACGTAGCCCTCCCAGCCCGTGTCCGTGTGGAGGAGGACGCGCGTCTCCACCTTCACCGTGCTCGTGGGCACGCCGCGGACGAGGGGAAGGTGGAACGTCTTGACGAGCACGGTCCCCACGGGGAACGTCCACGCGCCGTCGAAGGTCGCGCCGATCGTCTCGTAGCCGGGCACGGCCAGCCATCGTTCCTTCGCGGCGCCGTCGGACCAGAACGGCACGTTCACCTCGTAGGGCACGACGCCGGCCTCGGGGACCTGACGACCGACGTCGCGGAAGATTCCCGTGGCCGAGAGCGTCTGCGGGAACGGCCCGGTGCCGCCGCCGCCCGCGACGAGCTTCCGGACGCGGCCGAGCGCGTGGTCGCAGACGTAGAGCTCGCCGTCGGCGTCCTCGCCGAACGAGGACAGGCCCGGCACGCTCGCGATCTCCTGGTTGCGCGTGACCACGCCGCCGGAGGCCGAGAGGGCCCAGATGCGCCCCGAGCCGTTGTCGCCGTACACGTAGGAGCCCACGAGCGAGGGCAGGGCGGCGCCGCGATAGACGTAGCCGCCGATCACGCACGACCCGGAGCCGCGGGCGTAGTCGAACAGCGGGTCCACGAACGGGCCGCGCCCGGCGTCCGCGGCGCTGTGGGCGACCAAACCCTCGCGCGCACGCCACCCGTAGTTGGCGCCGCGCGTCACGACGTCGATCTCCTCGCGCGTGACCTGGCCGACGTCGCCCGCCCACAGGGAGCCGACGACGCGGTCGAACGAGAAGCGCCAGGGGTTGCGGAACCCGTACGCCCAGATCTCGCCGCGGGCGCCCGAGGTGCCGACGAACGGGTTGTCGGCGGGGATGCGGTAGGCGAGCCCGGTCTGGGTCCCGCGGACGTCGAGCCGCA
>JAYTCP010000248.1:0-5984 GCA_043736435.1 Planctomycetia bacterium
CGCGTGGTGCTGCCGCCGCCCGCAACTGCGACCTCGACCCCGCTCCTCGCGAACGTGAACCCCACCCGGCCCGGCCCCGCGCAGCCCGAGGAGGCTCCGCCCTGGGCCACGTTCGCATCGCCGTTCACGAGCCCCGGCGGTGCGGCCGCTCCCGCGACCGCGACCGCGGCGGCTCCCGCGAGCGTCCCATCGCCGGCCGCAGCTCCGACCCCCGCACCGCTCCCGATTCGGACGCCTCCGCTCGAGACGACGATCCCTCCCCCGTCGCCGGGCTCGGCGCCCCCTCCCCCCGTCGGGCCCACGTCCGGGCCCGAAAGCCCCACCCCCTCCACGCGGCCGACCCCCACAGCGGTCGCGCCTGCGCGTACGCAGGTCGGCATCGTCGAGTACGTGAACGCCTTCTGCCCGCACTGCCGCGTGACGCACCGCCGGCTGGGGCGCGTCCTCGCCTCCCTCGACGTCGCCGCGCGGGTGCGCCGGATCTACACGTGGCCCTCCGAGGACGTCCCCGCCTGGGCGCGCGCCTGCGCCCACGCTCAGACCCTGGGCCTCGAGGACCGGCTCTTCGACGAGCTGAGTCACGCGGAGAGCGACGACCTCGCGGAGATCCTCGCCGCGGGCCGCCGGGCGGGCCTGGACGTCCTGGCGCTGCGCACGGCGATCGCCTCGGACGGGCTCGCGCCGCGCCTCGAGCGCGACCGGCGGATCGCCGGGAGCGCCGGGCTCCAGGGGCTGCCGACGCTCGACATCGGCCGGCGGCGCCTCCTCGGCGAGCAGTCCGAGGCGGAGCTCCGCGAGGCGATCGAGGCCGCGCTGGCCCTCCGCCGCGACGCACGGTAGGAGGGAGCCCGGCGACGGCGGCCGCGGACGGCCGGGCGCGTCGCCGCGGAGGCCCTCGATGCGCGTCGTCTCGTGGAACGTGAACGGGATACGGTCCGCCGAGACGAAGGGCTTCTCGCGGTGGCTCGCCGCGAGCGACGCCGAGATCGTGGGCATCCAGGAGGTGCGCGCGCGTCACGAGCAGGTGCCGGTGGCGGTGCGCGAGGCCCCGGGCTGGCACGTGCACGTCGCCGCGGCGACGCGGCCGGGGTACAGCGGCGTTGCGCTGCTCTCCCGCGCGGCGCCGAAGGCCGTGGACACCGCGCTCGGCGAGCCGCGCTTCGACGAGGAGGGCCGGCTCCAGCTCGCCCGGTTCGGCCGGCTGCTCGTCGCCAACGTCTACTTCCCCAACGGGAACGGCAAGGAGCGCGACAACTCCCGCATCCCCTACAAGCTCGACTTCTACCGCGCCGTCTTCGACCGGGTCGAGCGGGCGCGGAAGCGGGGCGACCGGGTGCTCGTGCTCGGCGACTTCAACACGGCGCACCGTGAGATCGACCTGGCGAGGCCGAGGGAGAACGTCGCGACCTCGGGCTTCACGCCGATCGAGCGCGAGGAGCTCGACCGCTGGATCGCCGCGGGCTGGATCGACACGTTCCGCCGCTACGAGCCGGGCCCGGGGCACTACTCGTGGTGGTCGCAGCGGTTCGGCGTGCGCGCCCGCAACGTGGGCTGGCGCGTCGACTACGTGCTCGCGTCGCGCAACGCCGAGCCCTGGCTGCGGGGGGCGTTCCTCCACCCCCACGTCACGGGGTCGGACCACTGCCCCGTCGGGGTGGACCTCGATCCGGCGATCACGGGGGCGTAGGCGGCGAGCGGGGCGGGGGAGGTCGGGTGCCTGGGCCGCAGGCCCATAGGGGCCGAGGGGGGGGACGGGGCCCGATCCCACCTTCGCCGCGCTCCACCCCCGGAGGAGGCGAAAAGGGGTCGGGACCGCCCCGGTCACCGTACGCTCCCCTGGATGAACCCCGAATCGAGCACCAATTGAGCGGCGCCAACGAGGCGGAACCGGCCGACATGCCGGACGTGACGATCGACCAGCTGCCGCCGCGCCTGCGCGAGGCGGTGGCCCGCGCCGGCTGGACCACGCTGATGCCGGTCCAGGCCCGCGCGATCCCCCGCCTGATCGCGGGCCGGAACCTGATGATCCAGGCTCGGACGGGCAGCGGGAAGACGGGCGCGTTCCTCCTGCCCCTGCTCGAGCGGCTCGACCCCTCGCGCAACGAGTGCCAGACCCTCGTCCTCGTGCCGACCCGCGAGCTCGCGAAGCAGGTCTACGACGACGCGTGCCTGCTGCTCGCCGGCTCCGGCCTGCGGTGCGTGTCCGTCTACGGCGGCGTCGGGTACGGGACGCAGATGGACTCGCTCAAGGGGGGCGCGCAGGTCGTCGTGGGCACGCCCGGCCGCGTGCTCGACCACCTGCTCAAGCGCTCGTTCTCCCTGGCCTCGCTCGAGACGATGATCTTCGACGAGGCGGACCGCATGATGTCGATGGGCTTCTACCCCGACATGCGGCAGCTGAAGCGCTACCTGCCCCGGCGTGCGCTCCACACGTGCATGTTCTCGGCCACGTTCCCCATCTCCGTGATGCGCACGGCGCGCGAGTTCATCCTCGACCCCGAGTTCGTCAACCTGAGCAGCGACCACGTGCACGTCAGCGACGTCGAGCACGTGTCCTACCAGGTCGAGGGGATGGACAAGGACCGCAGCCTCGTGCGGCTCATCGAGATCGAGAACCCGACGTCGGCGATCATCTTCTGCAACACGAAGACGCGGGTGCACTACATCAGCGTGGTGCTGCAGCGCTTCGGCTACGACGCGGACGAGCTGAGCTCGGACCTGTCGCAGAGCCTGCGCGAGAAGGTGCTCGAGCGCGTCCGCAAGGGCACGCTGCGCTTCCTGGTCGCGACCGACGTGGCCGCGCGGGGGCTGGACGTCCCCGAGCTCTCGCACGTGATCCAGTACGAGCCCCCCGAGGACCCCGAGAGCTACGTCCACCGCGCGGGGCGCACGGGGCGCGCCGGCGCCTCCGGCACGGCGATCTCCCTGGTGAACGCGGGCGAGCGGTTCGCGCTCGAGAGGATCGCCAAGGCGTACAAGATCGACATCCAGGCGCGGACGATCCCGACGGACGAGGACGTAGCCGCGATCGTCGCCGAGCGGATCACGGCGCTGCTCGAGGCGCGCCTCCGCGAGCGGGACAAGCTCCAGACCGAGCGGAGCGCGCGCTTCGAGACGCTGGCGCGCACCCTGGCCGAGACGGAGGGCGAGCAGCACCTGATCACGATGCTGCTCGACGACGTCTACCAGAAGATGCAGCACGCACCCGTGCCCGCGCCCGCCGAGGCGCGGGCGCCCGCGCCGCCGCCGGAGGCGGACCCGGACGAACGCGAGCGGGACCGCGGCCGCGACCGCGGCGGCCGGCGCAGGTAGGGGCGGCTCTCCTTGCTCGTGGGGAGGCGGACCCTCCCCCACGCCGGCCGCGACACGCGGCCTCCCCCTTCTCGGCGCCTGATGGGCGCCGGCAGAAGACGCCCGTCGATGCTTGCGCACGCCCTCAGCGGGGGTTCACGCGGGCGTAGACGGCGTCGTCGAACGTGTCGCCCTTAGTCAGGTCCCCGGTCTGGTACCCGTAGCGGAACCAGGCCATGCGCTGCGCCGACGTGCCGTGGGTGAACGAGTCGGGGACGACGCGGCCCTGCGCCTGCTTCTGGAGGTGGTCGTCGCCGATCTTCTCGGCGGCGTTGATCGCCTCCTCGAGATCGCCCATCTCGAGCAGGCCCTTCTTCTCCGCGTGGTGGGCCCAGACCCCGGCGTAGAAGTCGGCCTGGAGCTCCATCTTCACCGAGACGCGGTTGAACGCGACCTTGTCGAGCCTCTGGCGGTCCCGGTCCACGCGGGCGGACGTCCCGAGCAGGTACTGGATGTGGTGGCCGACCTCGTGGGCGATCACGTACGCCTGGGCGAAGTCGCCGGGCGCGCCGAGCTTGCGGCGGAGGTCCTCGTAGAACGAGAGGTCGATGTAGAGCTGCTGATCGCCCGGGCAGTAGAACGGGCCGACGGCCGAGTTGGCGGACCCGCACGCCGACTGCACGGCGCCCGTGAACAGGATGAGCGTTGGGACCCGGTACGTCTCGCCTCTCCGCCGGAACTCCGCCGTCCAGACGTCCTCCGTGGTCTTGAGGACCTTCTTCACGAAGCTCGCGAGCTTCTCCTCCTCGGGGCTCCGGGGCGCCTGGGTCGCGGGTCCGCCGCCCGGGGCGCCGCCGGCCCCGCCCAGGATGTCGCCCATCTTGCTCGGATCGACCCCGAGCAGGGTGAACACGACGACGAGGAGGATGGCGCCGATCCCGCCGCCCACCGCGACGCGACCGCCACGGCCCCGACGGTCCTCGACGTGCGTGCTCTCCTGTTCGCCTTCGACGCGCATAGGAACCTCGACGACCGGGAGGGCCGCCCCGCGGGACGCCGCGGGACCGGGTCGGTCGAGCGCGATGCTATGCGCTTCCGAGGGCGGGGCCCCGTAACGCGACGCCCCCCGCCCGCGCCGGGAGAGCGGTCGCACCGCACGGACGCGGGACGCCGGCCACGGAGGCTTCCATGGGCCTGAAGGCGATTCTCTGGAACGGGGCAGCGATGCGGACGAAGTACGGCGACGCCGGCTTTGCGAAGGTCACGGCGGCCGTGGACGCGCTGGCGCGAGCCGACCGGGCGCGGGGGCTCGAGGACCGCGTCGTGGACGTCTCCGGGCGGAAGGCGATGAGGCGGCTCGGGGGCAGGCCCCTGGCGTCCCCACGCGACGGCAAGGGCGCGAAGGCGGCCGTGGACGCCGTGGCCCGACGCCTCACGCCCGACTACCTCCTGCTCCTCGGTGCGCCGGACACGTTCCCCCACCAAAAGCTGCGCAACCCGCTGTTCGAGCCGCCGGAGGACCCGGACCCGCATGCGCTCTCGGACCTTCCCTACGCCTGCGAGGCCCCTGCCTCGACCGACCCGCGCCGGTTCGTGGGGCCGACCCGCGTGGTCGGGCGTCTTCCCGACGTCGCGGGCGCGCGCGATCCCGCAGGCCTCGTGCATTCGCTCCGGGTGGCGGCCACGTGGCGGGCGCGGCCGGCGTCGGTCTACCGCGCGGCGTTTGCGGTGAGCGCGGCCGAGTGGTCGGGCTCGTCGGAGGCGACGCTGCGCCGCCTGCTCGCGCGCGACGACGACCTGCACCTCTCCCCCCCGCACGGCCCCCGATGGCCGCGCGCGACCCTCGGGCGGCGCACGCACTTCGTGAACTGCCACGGCGCCGCGGAGGATCCGCGCTGGTACGGACAGCGCGGCGACGCGTTCCCGGTCGCGCTGGCCGCCGACCGCGTGGGCGGCCGCCTCGCGCCGGGCACCGTCGCCTCCGTCGAATGCTGCTACGGCGCCGAGCTCTACGACCCCGAGACGGCGGGCGCGGAGACGGCGGGGCTCGCGAACGCCTACCTCGACGCGGGCGCCTACGGCCTCTTCGGCAGCACGACGATCTCCTACGGGCCCGCCACGGGCAACGCGTACGCCGACGTCCTCTGCCGGTTCGTGCTCGAGCGTGTCCTCGCCGGCGCCTCCCTGGGCCGTGCGACGCTCGAGGCCCGCCAGCGCTTCGCAGCCGGCGCGGCCGAGCTCGACCCCGTCGACCTGAAGACCCTCGCGCAGTTCGTGCTCCTCGGGGATCCCTCGATCCACCCGGTGGCCCCGGCCGCGGCGCCCAAGGACGTCGCGGGGGCACGCGCGGAACGGCGCCGAAGGCTGTCGGTCCACGGGCAGCGGATCCAGGCCACCCAGGCCGTGGCCGTGCCCTCCCCCGCCGCGACGCCCCGCGCGGTCCGCCTCCTCGCGCGTCGCCTCCGGGTGCGGAGCGCGCGCTTCCTCGCGTTCGACGTCGCCCCCGCGACCCCGGGGCGCCGTGCGAAGAGCCCCGATCCCTCCGCGGCGCGTCTCCATGTGGCGCTCGGCCGCGCGAACGGCCCCCGCGGCGGCACCCGCATCCTCGTGGCCCGCACCCTCGGCCGCTCCCTCCTCTCCTTCCGCGTGGCCCTCAGCCACTGACCTCTAACAAGAAGTCTCAGAGACTTCTT
>JAYTCP010000249.1:0-1936 GCA_043736435.1 Planctomycetia bacterium
TCCCGCAGGTCGTTCGATTCGATGCGCTGCTGCGCGTCCTCGGCTACGTGCCCGACGGGGATTCCGCCGCGCGCGTGGAAGCCTTCGTGCGCACCGGCGGGCGACGTGCGTGGCTCGTCGATCTCGGTTACCTCGCGCCGGGCGGCGATCTGATCGTCGAGGTGAAGGCCGACCCCGTGGGCGTGGGGGTCCCTCCGCGCCGCCTCGTCGCGCTTGCGGAGGGTGGCACGCCGTCCCCCTGCTACCCGGGTCTCCTGGTGCCCAACGCCGAGACGATGGTGTTGCAGCAGGCGTTCAGCCTGGCCCGTCGGCCGACGCCGGACCTGCTGGCGCACGCGGAGCTCGCGGGCGTGCTCTGGGCGCGGCGCGCGGAGCTCCGCGTCGATCGTCTGCTCGACCTCGTGCGGGGCGAGGGCCTCTACGGGATCCTGCGGGGCGTGCTCGTGGGAGTCGATAGGGCGTTCCCGTCCGTCGTGCCGCCTGCGCTCCTCCGGCGCGACGGCCGCCCGGCGGGGTTCACGCCGCGCCGCCTCCGGAGGGGCACCTTGGCGCCGCAGCCCCCCGAGGACGGATGGATGTGGCTCTCGCTGTGGGGGGCGCGGGGGATCGGCGGGAGGCCGCTCGCGACGGCCCGGTGGATGTTCGGCCGGGTGTTCCCCCCCCAACCGGTCCTCGGGGCGCAGACGGGCGGCCGCCGCGGACTCCGTGCGTGGGGCACCCGGCTCGCTCGGCTGGCCCTGCGGTAGCGGGGGCGCGGCCCCGCACCACGGTCGCGTCGAGTAGCCTTGCCCCCATGCCCCCCTGGGAACGCTGGCGCCGGCTTCGAGCCCCCGAGAAGCGACTCCGCGTCTCGGCCCTCTGCGCCGTGGCCGGCGCGCGGCTCGCGCTGACGATCCTCCCGTTCGCGCGGCTCCGGGCGTCGAGTTCCCGGATCGCGACGGCCGGTCCCCGCCGGCCGACGCGGGCCGGGCCGACGCCGCCCGAGGTGGACCGCGCCGTGTCCTCGGCCGCGCGATTCGTCCCCGGCGCGACGTGCCTCGTCCGCGCGCTCGCGGCCCAGTGGATCCTCCACCGATCCGGACGGCGCGCCGCCCTGCGGATCGGGGTCGCGCAGCACGCGAACGGGACCGTCGACGCGCACGCATGGGTGGAGTGCGACGACGGGAGTCTCGTCGGCGAGCGGGGACGGACGGACTACGCGGAGGTCTCTCTGTAGGGGCCGGGGCCGCGCGCTGCCGCCACGCAAGGACCCCGCCCGCCGACCGGGGTCAGCCCCGGTCGGCGCGGGCGGCGTCGAGACTAGAACCCGCCGTCCGAGTTGAACCTCGCCACGAAGGCGTCCTGGTTCGAGCTGCCGGGCAGCGTCGTCTCGTTCGGCTCGCCCGCGCCGAAGGTGACCACCCCGGAATAGGCGCCGCAGACCAGGATCGTGAGGTCCGCTGCGATCGAGACGCCGTTGCCGGCGTCGTCTCCGGTGCTGCTCAGGGAGAGGGCCCAGTCGAGCGAGCCGTCGGCGAGGTAGCGCGCGATGAACGCGTCGTACCCGCCGCCGTTCGTCAAGGTTTCGAACGTCGCATTGGGATACTCGAGGAGGAGGGTCTCGGCGAACCGGCCGACGACGACCGCGGCCCCGTCGGATCCCACGGCGACCGAGTAGCCGATGGAGTCGTTGCCCACGTCCGCGCTCTCGGTCTGCTTCGCCCACTGGAAGGTGCCGATCGATGCATAGCTGGCGAGGAACGCATTCCTCGCACCGGGAGGCTGCGCGTCGAGCACGGTCGGCGTCAGCCCCTCGGCCCCGAACGTGGCCATGCCGCTGAAGCTCCCCGTGAGACGCACCGAGCCGTCCGACGCCTGGGCGACTCCCGACAGCACCTCGAAGCCGCCTCCCCCGGCCGCGCGGGCCCAGAGGAGCGATCCGTTCGACGCGAAGCGC
>JAYTCP010000250.1:0-2005 GCA_043736435.1 Planctomycetia bacterium
CTCCCGCGAGGCGATGGACGCGGGGCAGGAAACGTCGTACGTTGTTGCCCTGCCTCTTCGGGAGAGGTTGGCGAGCTGGTGCTCCCCACGGTCTTCAAAACCGCTGCAACTCCTCGCGAGGGGGGTTGGGAGGGTTCGATTCCCTTGCTCTCCCGCCATCTCGAGGGGTCGATTCTCTGCGCGCATAGGCGAGCTCTCGACGCTCGAGGAACTGCAACGGCGTGACAGGTCCGATCCACCACATCGAGATGACCGTCTCGAACATGCAGACGAGCGCCGCCTTCTACGGAGCGCTCCTACGCACGCTGGGCTGGACCGAGTTGCGACGTGGCATGTACATTCGCGACGGAAGCGAGATCTACCTGAAGGAGACGAAGGTAGTGGCCGTGCCGGCCCACGTCGGCCCGCGCCACATCTGCTTTCGCGCGGGCTCGCGGGCCGAGGTCGACCAAGTTGGCAGGCTCCTCCACGAGCTGGGCGCCGTCATCCTGCGGGGACCGATCGCCATGCCCGAGTACGGGGGGACGTACTACACGGTCGACTTCCGGGATCCCGACGGATTCGTCCTGGAGGTCGCGCACCCGTGAACACGGGGCGCTCCGCACGGGAGGCCTCGATGGCTTCCGCGCGCAATGTGGGGACGAGGGAACCCACGGCGACGGCGGCCGCTGCGAACGTTGCATCCCCCAGGGAGTGCTGCAAGGCTGAGCTGAGAAAGCGGCTGACCAAGGCTACGCGCAAGCGGACGTGAGGCTGGCGTCGTGCTCTCCACGGCGGGGAACACCTCCTCGGGCGCAAGCGGCCCGTGGAGTCGCGTCATCGGCGCCGCGGGCGCGGATGCCAAGGTTCCCCTCTCGACACCGCCGGTCCGCGTGAGTACGGTCCACCCGCTCGCCTGGGACTCCCACGGCGCGCACCCGAGGGCCCATGAAGAGGGACGCAACCGGCTCCTTCACGTACTCCCCGACGGACATCGTCCGGTTCTACGGGTCCTCGTTCGCCTCGTGGATGGACCGGTTGTTCGCAGAACAGCCGGAGGCGGTCACGCCCGACCCCGACACCGACCAAGACCGCATCATCCAGGACCTCGGGATCCGCCACGAGGCGGCGCACCTCGAGTCGCTGCGGGCGGCCGGCAAGACGATCGTCGAGATCGCCCGTGGACCCGGCGCCCAAGAGAGAACACGAACTGCCATGCGGGCCGGGGTCGACGTCATCTTTCAGGCCGCCCTCGGCCTCCCCCCGTTCCTGGGGTACGCCGACTTCCTCGAGCGCGTGCCCGGTGCCTCCGATCTCGGCGACTTCCACTACGAGGTCTCGGACACGAAGCTCGCCGCGAGCGAGAAGCCGTCCTACCTCCTCCAGCTCTGCGCGTACGCCGAGATGCTCGAGGCCGCTCAGGGACGGCGTCCCGAGCACGTCCACGTCGTCCTTCGAAAGGGCGCTGGGAAGCCATTCCGCACCGACGACTTCTTCTTCGTGTACGGGGCCGTGAAGCGTGCGTTCCTGGAGTCGATGGCGGCCTTCGTTGCGCAGGCGCCCCCCGATCCCGACGTCGGCGGCGACTGGGGCCGGTGGACGTCGGAGGCCGAGAAGCGGCTCGAGGCCGCCGACCACCTCGCGCTCGTGGCCGACGTCCGGTCGGGCCACGTCAAGAAGCTCCTCGCCGCCGGGATCTCGACGGTGGCTGCCCTGGCCCGCTCGAAGGGCAAGGTCCAGGGCATGGGGGCGCAGCCCCTCGAGCGGCTGCGCGAGCAGGCGCGGCTCCAACTCGCTTCGCGGGGGAAGCCCCTCCCCGCGTGGACGGTCGTGCCGCCGACGGCCGACGATCCGCGCCGCGGGCTCGCGCTCCTGCCGCCCCCGTCGGCGCTCGACGTGTACTTCGACATGGAGGGCTATCCCCTCGTGGAGGGCGGCCTCGAGTACCTCTTCGGCGCCGCGACGAACGGGGGCAAGGAACACGAGTACGCCGACTGGTGGGCGCACGACCCCGTCGGCGAGGGCA
>JAYTCP010000251.1:0-2338 GCA_043736435.1 Planctomycetia bacterium
TTCCGCGTGCGCGTTGCGAATCCGGGATCGGATGCGCTGTGGCACGTCGTCGCTCGAGGACCCACGGGAGAGTGGGGTTCGATGCCCGTTCGAGGCGTCGAATCGGGGGGTGCCCCACTGGTCGTCGTCCTCGAGGGCCTCGGCTTCGTCGAGGGACGCGTGGTCACGGCGGCGGGCGTCGGCGTGGCGGGCGTACGCGTGCGTCCCAAGTACACGTCCGGTCTCGAGGATTGGCTCGTCGGCCAGGAGACCGCGCCGGTCTGGGACGGCGGGGTCCCGCACCACGCCGTCTCCAGCAGCGGGGACTCGACCGTCACGACGGCGGAAGGGACGTTCCGGCTCGGGCCGCTACCGGCCGGCGACCTCGAGCTCTTCCTCGATCGCGGTGGACAGCCCCTGGGACGCCCGATGTCGGCGCGCGTCACGAGCGGCAAGACGACCACGCTCGACCGGATCGTGCTCGATGACGGCGAGATCCACGGCGTCGTGCTCGACGCGTCGGGGCGTGCCGTCCGTGGGGCGCGCGTTTCCTTGACGCCCGAGCGGGGGGGCTGGGGCGGACCCGTCCCGCGAGAGATGAAGACCGACGAAGCGGGCCGCTTCCGATTCGACGCCCTCCCTCCAGGGGCGAAGTGGTCGATCTACGCGCACGCATCCGATGGCTCGAACGCGCGCCTCGAGCACGTGGTCCCGCGGCCCGAGCCGTTGGAGGTCCGAGTCTCGCCCCTTGCGCGCCTCCTGCTCATGGTGACTCGGGGCGGCCGCGCGTACGAGGGCCTCCTCAGCGTCTCCTGGAATGGGACCAGCTCCACACAACAGATCTCGTACGCGACCAACGAGGGCCAGACGGTTCGATGCGCCGCCGGTGAGGTCTCCATGCCCCTCATGCCGGGTTTCTCCATCACGGTCCACGCGCAGTCGATCGAGGCCGAGCCCGCGTCCGCATCCGCTCCCGGCGAGTTCGACCCCGGCGATCCGCTGACGTGCCGCGTCACGCTCGACCTCCGCGTGGCGGAGCCCCGGGAACCCGCCGAAGTCCCGCCTGAAGGCCGCTGACCCAGGGCTTCAGCGCGCCCCGTCAGGGCGCCGTGGAGTCCGCCGTGGGGGCGGGGAAGGGCCCGTCGAGTGGGGGGGCGGCGGGGGCCGACCTCGTGACCGCGCGCATCGGCGCGTCCGGTGCTCGTTGATGAAGGAGCGCGCATTGCGAGTCGTCGTGGATGAACCTAACGACGCGTGGGCTGCCAGCAGGGGATCGAGCAGCGCACGCACGGACTTGCGGGCGTATCCCCGGGCCATGGCGCGTAGCCGACCGGCGTCGAGGCGGCCGGCGGCGAGCGCCTGCTCGACGCCTGTGACGACCTCCTGTCGCGAGATTCCGGCCTCACTGGAGTGCTGCAGGAGGTCCACGACGAACCACTCCTTCGGAGGCTGCTTGGGGAACGCGACCCGCCGAAGCCGGAAGCTGCGTCCACCGAGCTGGAACGTGCCCGAGCGCTTGGTGTTGTAGACCAGCGTGTCGGCGTGAACGGCCGTTGCCCCCAGGCCGAGGGCGTTCCACGCCGGCGGGCCGGTGAGGACGAATGGCGTCTCGCCGAGGAACGCGCGCAGCAGCTCCTCGTCGCTGGGCGGCACGGGACCGAAGCGGCCGGTGCGCGGCCAGGTGTAGAGCCCGTGCGCGAGCCGTCGGAGCGCGCCGGTCTCGACCAGCCGCGCGGCCAACCGGGTCGGGTTGCGGGACCAGCGCGCCAGATCCCGGGTCCGGTAGACCCGGCCGGGGTTGAGGGGCAAGAGGGGTAGGGGGCGCGGCATCCGGGTGGCAACCTGTGTGGATCCGTAGCGTATGTTTGTTCCGGGGAAAAAACATACAGAATCTCTGCCGGGGGGGCGTGGAGTCCCTGCGCTTTCGCGAAGCCAGCACTGGCAGGAAGTGACGGATTCCGTTGCTTTCCGCGTGCAATGGATCCGGCCTGTCACCGGGCTCGAGCTCTCCTGACTCCTCAAGGCACCACCGCCGCCTTTGCAGTGGTGTTCGTATGATGTTCGTATATAATCGGTGGACCTCGGCGCGGGAAGGGCCACGCGGGGGTGTGGCCATGTCCTTCTCTTCTTCCGACGGCGCGCGCGCCCGCGCGTCCGAGCGCGGTTCCGTAGTCCCCGGAGTTCCCCCCCCTCTCCCGCCGCCCTCACCCTCGTCGTCCCCCTCCGCCTCCGCCGACCGCGATCCCCTCCCCGCCGACGTCGGCACCCGCGAGCCGGGCGTCCGCGACCTGATGCTCGTCGACCTCGACGCGTTCTACGTGTCCGTCGAGCAGCGCAAGGACCCCGCGCTCGTGGGGCG
>JAYTCP010000252.1:0-6662 GCA_043736435.1 Planctomycetia bacterium
CGGTCGAAGGGGTACTGGTACCGCTTCGATCCCCAGCAGGAGACGCGGGTCCGGGAGGGCTCCAAGTGCGTCCTCGCCGGCCTCCTCGACGTCTCGTGCTCGGTGGAGCAGATGGACGAGGCGCGCGGGCGCATCCTCCTGAAGTTCGGGCCGAAGGCGCTCGCTGCCCTTCCCGACGGCGAGCCGCGCGGCGTCACCTCTCTCCTCCTCCACGAGTTCGTCCCCACGAAGGCGATCGAGGAATCCATCGCCCGCACCGCGCAGGCCTGGCACGACGACGCCACCCTGCGCCCCGCCCTCCGGGACCTCCTTCTCCGTCGCCCTCCCCGCGTCCACGGCCACACCGGCGGCCCGCTCGTTCGCGACGGCGAGGATCCCGTCGCCGCGACCGTCCGCTTGGTGGGGGGGCTCACCGAGTCGGTGCTCTGCGTCCAGGGCCCGCCCGGGACCGGCAAGACTTACACCGCTGCGCGGGCCATCGCCGCCCTGGTGGCCGCGGGGCGGCGGGTGGGGGTGACCTCGAACAGCCACAAGGCGATTCTCAACCTCTTGGGCGCCTGCGCCGTCGCGATCAGGACACCCTTCCGCTGCCTGAAGGTCACCTCGGGCGACAACGACGACGACGCCGCCTTCGCGGCCACGCATCCCGGCGCCGAACTGTGCGCCTCGGCCGGGGCCGCATCCCGGCTCGCCGCGCACCACCTGATCGGCGCCACCGCCTGGTACTTCAGCCGCCCCGACGCCGCCGACACCCTCGACGTCCTGTTCGTGGACGAGGCCGGGCAGGTCTCGCTCGCGAACCTCGTGGGAGTGGCCCCGAGTGCCAAGAGCCTGGTCCTGCTCGGCGACCCCATGCAGCTCTCGCAGCCGACGCAGGGCACCCACCCCGGCGAGAGCGGCCACTCCGCCCTCGACTACGCCCTCACCGACCACGCGACGGTGCCCCCGGACTTCGGCGTCTTCCTGCCCACCACCCGCCGGCTCCACCCCGACCTGTGCACCTTCATCTCCGGTGCCTTCTACGAGGACCGCCTCCACCCCGCGCCCGGGACCGAGAAGCGGGTCGTCCGCCGGGCAGCCAGGACTGGGAATGGGGGGGGCGCTGGGGGCCGACGAGGCCCGACGTGGAGTGTGGGGGGCCCGACCGACGACCCCATCCCTCTCGAGGCCGGCCTCCTCCACCTCCCCGTGCCCCACGAGGGCAACGGCCAACGCAGCGACGAGGAGGTCGCCGCCATCGCCGCGCTCCTCGACGCGCTCCTCGGGCGGACGGTCACCGACGACGACGGCCGCCCCGCGGGCCCCCTCGCCCTTAACGACATCCTCGTCGTGGCTCCCTACAACCTCCAGGTGCGCGCGCTCGAGGCCGGCCTCCCCGCGGGCGCCCGCGTCGGGACCGTGGACCGCTTCCAGGGCCAGGAGGCGCGCGTCGCGATCGTCTCCCTGACCGCCAGCGACGCCGAGAACGCCGGCCGCGGCCTCGAGTTCGTCCTCGACCGCCGCCGTCTCAACGTGGCAATCTCCCGGGCACAGTCGCTGGCGATCGTCGTGGGGAGCCCGTCCCTCGCGCGGGCCCGGTGCGGGACGGTCGAGCAGATGCGACTGCTGAACACGCTGTGCCGGATCGAGCGGCTTGGGACGGTGCCGGAGGCGGGCCGGTAGGCCGGGGGGGCAGCGCCTATCCCAGCCCCCCGCGGGGCCCAGCCCTGAGGGAAGACTCATCCCCGCGCGTTGCCCCGGACTCTGCGTCTCCGGGCGCGGGCCACCCTACGCCTACAATGGCATGGTCAAGTCCGGGTCTGGTAGTCAGACTCCCGCGCGAGTGTGTCCGACCGAGGGCGGCGCAGGAAGCCCCCCTCTCAGTGGCTTCAGGAGTAGCCCATGCCCGTCGTCAAGCGCATCGTCTGCCTCGCCAACTCGCGCAAGCTGAGCGGCCGGTGCGTGGCGGGCATCGAGCTATCCGGTGCCGATCGACGGGTCGGCTGGATTCGCCCCGTCAGTGCGCGGGAGCATGAGGAGGTCTCCGAACACGAGCGGCAGTACAAGGACGGTAGCGACCCGAGGGTCCTCGACCTGGTGAACGTTCCGCTCCTTCGCCCGAACCCGAAGGGATATCAACAGGAGAACTGGCTCCTGGATCCCGCCGACTACTGGGAGAGGTTGGGCCGCGCGGGCTGGGACCTGTTGGCCAACTTGGCAGATCCTGTCGGGCGGCTCTGGACCGACGGGGACAGCACATACAGTGGTCGCAACGACCGGATCCAGCTCGCGCGCGCTTTGCCCCCGGCGACCTCCCTGCGGCTGATCCACGTGGAGGGAGTCACGCTCTCGGTGTTCCCGCCCGGTGATGCTTTCGGCAACCCCAAGCGCAGGGTTCAGGGCCAGTTCATGCATGCCGGTACCGAGTACCGTCTCTGGGTGACCGACCCTGAGTACGAGCGGAAATTCTTGGCGCAAGACGATGGCGAGTATCGCCGGGGAGAGTGCTTTCTGACTGTGAGCCTCGGCGAGGAGCACAATGGGTACGCGTACAAGCTCATCGCCGCCCTCATTGAGAAGTCGCAGCCGTGAGCGCTTCATCCCATCCCATCTTCACGATCGGGCACTCGACGCATCCCGTAGATGTGTTCATTCGCCTGCTTCGGCAGCATGGCGTCACCGCCGTAGCCGACGTGCGATCGGCTCCCTACAGCAGGCACAATCCGCAATTCAATAGAGAGCCGCTCGAGGCATCCCTGCGGCAGCACGCCATCCAGTACGTATTCCTCGGCCGTGAGCTCGGGGCTCGCTCAGACGACCCCTCATGCTACGTGAACGGAAGAGTGCAGTATGCTCGATTGGCCGCGGCCTCGGCGTTTCAACGGGGGCTCGACCGCGTGATGCAGGGTGCCAAACTCCACCGGATCGCACTTCTGTGCGCCGAGAAGGAGCCCCTCGAGTGCCATAGGACCCTGCTCGTCGCGCAGGAGCTCGTAGTACGTGATGTCGAAGTCATCCACATCCTCCCGGACGGCCGTACCGAACGACATCAGGAAGCGCTCACGAGGCTTCTCGGCATCGTCGGCTTGGCGCCCGCGGATCTCTTCCAGAGCCAAGACCAACTCATCGCGGAGGCGCTTGTGCGGCAAGAGGTGCGGATTGCGTTTGTGGACGAGCGCCTTGCGGCAGAGACGCCGGGAGGCGACCCATGAGGATCTTCACCATAGGATTCACGCAGAAGTCAGCTGAACGCTTCTTTGAGACGCTACGAGATTCGGGAGCCAAGAGGGTCGTCGACGTCCGGCTGAACAACGTGTCGCAACTCGCCGGATTCGCCAAGAAGAACGACCTTGCCTACTTCCTCAAGTCGATTTGCGGAATGAGCTATGTCCACTTACCCGCGCTTGCGCCCACTCGAGACATGCTCGATGCCTACAAGAAGCAGAAGGGCGATTGGGCAGCGTATGAACAGGAGTTCCTCGCCCTGATGAAGGAACGACGGATCGAGGAGACCGTCTCCCGTCAGGCGCTTGCCGATGGGTGTCTGCTATGCAGCGAAGACAAACCCCATCACTGTCACCGGAGGCTTGTTGCGGAGTACCTCAGGTCCCACTGGGGCGACATCGAGATCGCCCATCTCGGGTAAAGGAGCACGGAAGGCGAAATCGAGGGCGGGGGGGGGCGGACTGTGGCGTCTTCCCTCCAGCCACAAGGCGATCCTCAACCTCCTCGACGCCTGCGCAGAGGCGATCGGGACGCCCTTCCGCTGCCTCAAGATCCGCTCGACCGACAACGTCGACGAGGACGCCACCTTCGCCGCCGCCAACCGCCCGATACCGTGACCACACGGGCTTGCCGCGCGTCTACCCTCTGCGGCATGCGTAGCACCGGCGATAGAGACCCCAGGGAGCACGGGAGGCCGCAGCCCGCGTTCAGTGCTCAGGTGGAGGCCTTCGCCGAGGAGGTTGAGCGCCAGGAACGCTGGAAGGTCGACCACCTGGAGGCGATCGAGTGCCTCAACTTGGAGGCGCTCGTTGCCTTCGGGGTCATGGCCTACGAGGCGGTGGACTCCGCGGACCGGAAGATCCGCACCCTCGTCGCTCAGCGGAAGGCGCAGGTGGGGCCTGACTTCTGGCGGTTGGTGGAAGAGTCGATGCGTGGCTGGATCAAGGCGGCTAGCGGAGTGCTCCCCGCGATTGCCGCATGCGAACTCAAGGGCCTTTCCGTAGAGCGAGCGGACACGTTTCGCGCCCTCCTCGCGAGAGCGCAGTCTGTCATCGCGGCGCGAGCCGCTCTGGATCGGTCCGCGACGCAGTAGACCGATCGCAGGTCCGTTGGGGGAGGGGTCCCATCACGCCGGGCCCGGGCCCCCGACGGCCACCGCCCTTCGCCCGCAACGCCTCCGTTCCTTCCCCACCGGTGGCCCCGGCGCCGTCCCGCTATCCTCTCTGGCGGGCCCCCGAGCGGAGCCCCACGGAACCGAGATGCCCCCTGGCGTGCCGCGCGCGACCCGCGTCCTGACCCGCCAGACGGCGCCCACCGAGGGGCTCTGTCTGCTTGCCGTCAACGGCGCTCCATGCCCGAGGCCGATCCGATGGCGCGGCCTGTGCGCGGCCCACTTCCAGCACCTCCAGAAGGCGGGCCGCCTCGGCGAGTACGCCTTGCCGAGCAAGGCGGGCAAGAAGTACGTCTTCGCCGTGAAGGACGATCTCGAGCCGGGCGTCTGCCGCCTGATCGTGAACGGGCAGTTCTGCGATCGGCCGGGGATTCGTCGGGGGCTCTGCGCGCGCCACTACGCGGGGATCTGGCAGCGGACGGACCTCGACCTGGACGACTTCTGCACGCCTCCCTTCCCGCCGCGCGTCGCGCTGCGCAAGGACATGTCGTCGGATCGCTGCCGAGTCGAGGAAGCCGGGGTCGGCTGCGCCGAACGGCCCCACGCGCGCGGGTTGTGCCAACGCCACTACAACCAGCTGCACGCGCACGCCTCGATCTTCGACCTGGTGGCCACGGCCAAGGCTCCCGTCGTCGAGTACAGCCTTCGGAACCGGCCCCGCGACGGCCGCTGCCGCGCCGCCGAGGACGGCGTCGGCTGCGCCGAGCCGGCGGCCGTGCGCGGGCTCTGCCGGCGCCACCACGGCACCCTGCGCCAGCGGCCCGAGACGATGGCGGCCATCGCCCTCCCGGCTGCGCCCAAGGTCCGCCTCGGCTTCGAGAAGGCGCCCGATGCCGGCGACGCGCCGCTCTCCTGCGTGGTCGTCGAGAACGGCCTCCGATGCACCGGCACCCCCGAGCGGCGGGGCGTCTGCCGTCGCCACCACAGGATCCTCGGGAGCCACCCCGACTACAGCCTCCACGACTTCTACTTGCCCGAGAGGCCGTCCGTCCTCTCGCGGAAGCCACCGGAAGAGGCCACCGACGGCCTCTGCCTCGTCCTCGAGGACGGCGTTCCCTGCGCGCGCCCCCCTCACGTCCGGGGCCTGTGCGGCGCGCACTACAAACGCGTGGTCCACCTCGGCAAGCTCGAGGCCTTCGCGCTCCCGGCCCGTGCCTTACGCGCCATCTTCGGCTCCGGCAACGACCGGCCCCACTACTACGTGGACAAGAACGTGCTCTACGACCACGCCGACCACGAGGTCTTCGGCGCCGGCGGTCAGGAGGCGAGCGTGCTGCTCGTCGAGAGCATCCGTGCGGGGCGGGTTCGGGGGTCGGTCAGCCTCGACGGCGTGAAGAGCGTCTACAGCCATGTCCGCTATCGTCTCCAGCGCCCCACGGAGGAAGGCGGCCGAGGAGCCGGGGAGGTGGAGGCGGACGCGCAGGCTCGCGCCTACATCGAGTCGACGTTCTACGGCGAGGGCGCGTGGCGCTTCGTCGTCCTCGACGCGCAGGTCTTCGGGCGCGTGGTCGTCGCCACGGGTCGCCAGCTCTCGCTCGAGGATGCGCTCGAGTTCCAGGCGTACCAGCAGGCGCGGAAGGGGAAAGCGGGGCCGACGATGTTCGTCACCCGCGACACCGACTTCCCCGAGGGGGTCCACCCGACGCACCTGCCGAGGGTGCCGGACGAGTCGTCGCCGCGAAGGGGCGGGTTCCCGGGAGTCCGCGGCGGCAACTGAAAGCGGGAGGATCTACGGAGGGGCGCCTTGTCTCCGCCCCGCACTCGGGACCGAGCAGCGGGTCGTCCGCCGGGCAGCCGGTGTGGGGAATTGGGGGGGCGCGGGGGGCCGACCGCCGGTCCCGCCCCCTTCCGGGCCGGCCTCCCCGCCGGAGCCCGAGTCGGGACCGTGGACCAGATCCATGGCCATGAGGCGCGCGTCGAGATCATCTCCCGAACCCCGGCGACGCCGAGACCGCCGGCTGCGGCCTGCCGCCGCAGCGTGCTCCCGGTCTTGGCGATGCCCGGATAGACGCGCCGCCCGCCAACCTGCCCTTCCACGTCGCGTATCGCTCTCCGGTCCGCTCGCGCGCAGGCCTCCCAAATCCGAGGTGCCCCCGTCTGTAAGTCCTTTGCTCGCAACCGTATGTCGGGTGGCGCCTTCCCGATGGGTGAGGCGCCGCGTCGCGAACTGCTGCCCCGCGTCCTTCCGATCGCGAGCGGCCATCAACGCCTCCTCCGTGGGGGGGGCGCATCGCCCGTTCGAGAGCCTGAGCCCGCGATGGGGGCTCCCCTCTCGGGGGCGCGGTGC
>JAYTCP010000253.1:0-5759 GCA_043736435.1 Planctomycetia bacterium
TCTCGTGTTCGCCGCCGTCGTCACCGCCATCGTGGCCGGGGTCCACCTCCTCTTCTGGAAGCGCCTGGTGAAGGATCCGGCGTGGCCGCGGCCGGTGCGGCGGGCGCTCACCGCGGCGCTGGTGCTCCTCGCGCTGTCCGTGCCCGCCGGGTTCTCCCTGTGGCACGTGGCCGGCTGGGAGGCGGCGACGCCCGTCACCTGGATCGGCGGGACGTGGTCGGGGACGCTGTTCCTGCTCCTCGTGCTCCTCCTCGTCGTGGACCTCGGGCGCGCGGGTGCGTGGGTCGGGCGGCGCCTGCGGGGCCGCCCCGCGCCGACCGATCCCGAGCGGCGGCGCTTCCTCGCGCGGGCGCTCGCGGGCGCGACCGGGCTCTCCGCCGCGGGCCTCACGGCGACGTCGCTCGTCGAGGGCGGCGCCGAGCCCGAGCTCGTCACGGTGCGCATCCCGGTGCGGCGCCTGCCGCCGGCGTTCCACGGGTTCCGCATCGTGCTCCTCTCGGACGTGCACACGGGACCGACGCTGCGGCGCGCGTTCGTCGAGTCCCTCGTCGCGCGCACGAATGCGCTCGCGCCCGACCTCGTCGCGATCACCGGCGACCTCGTGGACGGCACCGTCGAGCAGCTCGAGGACGTCGTGGCCCCGCTCGCGGGCCTTCGATCCCGGCACGGCACGTTCTTCGTCACGGGCAATCACGAGTGGTACGTCGGCGCCGATCCGTGGCTGGCGCACCTGAAGGGGCTCGGGATGCGGGTGCTGGTCAACGAGCGCGTCGCGATCGACCGCGACGGGGCGAGCATCGACGTGGCAGGCATCCACGACCCCACGGCGGCGAGCTTCGACCCCGCGGTCGCGCCCGATCTCGACCGTGCGCTCGCGGGACGCGACCCCGCGCGGCCCGTGGTCCTCCTCGCGCACCAGCCGAAGCAGGTGCGGGACGCGCGCCGTCTCGACGTGGACGTGCAGCTCTCGGGGCACACGCACGGCGGCCAGATCGCGCCGTTCGGGCTCCTCGTGCGGCTCGTCCAGCCGGCGGTGGCGGGCCTGCACCGCTTCGGGCCCACGTGGATGTACGTGAGCCGCGGGACGGGCTACTGGGGCCCGCCGATGCGCCTCGCCACGCCGTCGGAGCTCACCCTGATCGAGCTGGTGCCGGAGCCGGCGTAGCGGACCCGACGACGCGGTCGATCGCACGCTCGAGGATCGCGCGGGCCGTCGCGTAGTCGAGGCGACGGCGGCGCGTGCCCGCGTGCGTGTTCCCCTTGAACGGCGACAGGACCACGTCGCCGGTGGCGAGGCGGTACGCGGCAAGCTGCTCCTCGGCGGCGGCGATCACCGCGGGCAGCGCGGCGTCGGCGACGTCGTCGCACTCGAGGTAGGTCACGAGCCGGGAGCTGAACTTCACGCGGTCGGGGTCGTAGTCGAGCGCGGCGCGCGCGAGGAAGCGGATCGGGTTCCCGGGCGACGGGAGGTCGACCGCGCGCAGCGCCACGCGGCCCGAGGGCACGTTGAAGCGGATGCGGTGGGCGCCCGTCGGGCGGAGGCGGAGCGCCTCGAGCGCGGCGAGCGGGCCGAGCGGGCGCGCGCCGAGGAAGACCTCGGCGTCGGGCGGGTCGCTGCGGCGCGCGTCGAACGCGACGACGCACACGGGGCACTGCGTGTCGGCGAACGGCGACGCCTCGAGGATCGTCACCTGCCGCAGCCGCGCGCGCGGGTAGGCACTGCCGAGGAAGGTCTCCGGCACGATGGCGACGACGACCTCCGCGGCCTCGAGGCAACGGTCGAGCGCCACCTGGTAGAGGTCGCGGCGCGCGGGCGCGAGCCCGTAGTACGGCGCCACGCGACCGTGGACGCCCTTGCGCCGCGCGCTGTGGGCCGCGAGGTACGGCGGGTTCGTCAGGATGACGGCGCCCGGCGGGGCGGGGACGTGGCGCAGGCTGTCGTTGCACGTCCAGCCCGCGGCGGGATCGACGTCGAGCCCGACGACCGGGTCGAAGCCGAGCGCGGGCCCGGGCGCCAGGAGGTCCCCGCGCCCCGCGAACGGGTCGAGCAGCGCCCTCCCCGCGTGCGCGCGCAGGAACGCCTCCACCTGCGGGAGCAGCCACGTGGCCGACGAGGTGTAGAACCCGCCGAGGCTCGTTTTGCGCGCGTCGATCCGCTTCGTGCGCCCGCGTGCGCGGGAGACGAGCATGAACGCGTCGTCGGGGCCGGCGCCGGTCAAGGAGCCCGTCGGAAGGGTACGACTCTTCGGGGGGCGCGGGGGGACGGACTCCACGCACGCATGGTACCGGTGCGGGGACCGCTCCGCCCGGGCCGTGCCCCCCCTGTCCCCGATCCGTCTTCGGCGGGATCATTTGGGTGCATGGACCGCGCTCCCTCCTCCTCGATCCCGCCCGACGTGCTCGTGGCCCACGCGGGCTTCGTGCGGCGCATCGCGTTCGCGATCCTGCGGGACGACGCGGACGCCGACGACGCGACCCAGGAGGCGCTCGGACGCGGCCTCACGGCGGGGCCGACGGAGGCGGGTGCGCGCCGCTCCTGGCTCGGGACCGTCGTGCGCAACCAGGCCCGCCGCCTGCTGCGGCGCGAGTCGCGCATGGCTGCGCGGGAACGCGCGGTCGCCCGCCCCGAGGCGACGGGCGACGTCGTGGACGCGGTCGTGCGCCAGGAGACGCTGCGCGCCGTCGTCGATGCGGTCGGCAGCCTCGACGAGCCGTCGCGCACGGTGGTGCTCCTGCGCCACTACGACGATCTGCCGCCGCGGGAGATCGCCGCGCGGCTCGGTCTGCCCGTCGAGACCGTGAAGAAGCGCCTCCACCGGGCGCATCAGACGCTGCGCACGCATTTGGAAGGGGATGGGCGGCGGGAAGGGGCGCGCCGCCGCTCGGCCCTCGCCGCGTTCGCGGGATGGCCGACCGATCGCGCAGGAACGACCACGTGCACGGCCGGGGCCGTGGGAGGGGGAATGGCCATGGCTGGAGCGACGAAGATCGCGTTGGCGGCGGCTGCCGTGATCGCGTGTGCAGCGGGCGTGTGGGTCGTCACCCAACGCGCTGAGGACGGCCGGAACGCACCGGAGTCCGATCCGACGATCGTCGCGCGCACGCCCGCAACACCCGAGCTCGGCCCGCCGCCCACGCTGGCCCCGGCGCCGGTGCCGGCAGCGAAGCCAGCGGGCGCCGCCCCCGCCGGAGTGCCCGCCGTTCCCGCGGCCGCGGTGGATGCGGACGTCCTCCCGGCGGGATGGGTGCGACGCACAGCGCCCCCGTTCTCGGTCGCTCTCCCGGAGGCGTGGGCGGAGGACGGGGGTAGCCGGGGCATACGCACCTGGAGGGCGAGTAGCGAGGACGGCAGGCCCCTTCACGCCTTCGGCATGGTGGGCGCCGAGGGTGTCGGGGTGCTGGAACGGAAGTTCGAGAGTCCGGCACGCCGCGAGCTCGAGGTCGCGGGACTTCGCGCGGTGTGGCTGGATGCGCCGAAGAAGGGCACCCACGCGGTGCTCGTCCGCTTCGACGAGCCCTCTCCCGCGAGCGCCTTCGTGGGAATGGCGCCCGAAGCGGGGTGGCCGGCGTTCGAAGCGACCTTCACCGAGATCCTCCGGCACGTCCGTTTCCTGCCCGCGCCCCCGGCGCCCCCCCCCTCCGCGACCCCTTCCGCAGACGCGACGCCCGAGCTCCTCGCTTCGCTGGCAACGCCCATCTCGTCCGACGTCGTCGAGGGCACGGTTCTCGTCGGGTCCACGCCGAGCGCGGGCGCAACGGTCGAGATCCGAGCCTCGGAGCACACGCTCATCGGGACCGGCCTGCGCACGGCGACCACGGACGCCGACGGCCGGTTCTCGTTCCCCGTCTCCCCCGGGGGGCGTTGGACGCTGGGCGTCGAGGTCGCGGCCCTCGGACGCAGGTCGCTGCTCGTGTCGACCGATCCGGGGACGCCACGCACGCGGGTGGTGATCGCGTTCGGGTCGTCGAGCATCGCGGGGACGCTGTACCTGCGCACGGGCGCGCCCGCCGTCGGCCGCTCCGTACGAGCGGACCCGAACGTGAGGCCGATCGGCCGATCGGCCCTCGCCGAGACCACGACGGACGCCGCGGGTTCGTACCGCCTCGCGGGACTCCCCGCCGGACGATGGATCGTCTCCGGCGTCCTCGAGCCCGGCGACGAGCGCACCGAGGTGCTTTCCTTGGAGGCCGGCGAGGCTCGATCCCTCGACCTGGGCTCGGCGCGTCCCGAGGCGACGTGGCGGGGCGTCGTGCGATTGGCGAGCGGCTCGGTCCTCTCCGACCCTGGTGCATCGCTCTTCTTGAACGGCCCCTCCGGCGCGCGGGCCCTGCTCGTGCCGATCGGCCCCGACGGGAGCATCGTCCGGAGGCTCTCCCCCGGCCGCTACCGCGGAACCGTGAGCGGGCTCCCGATCTCCCCGTCGTTCGACCTGGTGATGGACGAGCGCGACCGGGAGCAGGACGTCACCGTTCCCGGGGTGCGGATCGAGGGGACGGTCCGTTGGGCGACGCTCGTGCCGACTCCGTCCGGGGAGAAGGCGCGGGTGGCTGTGGTGTCGTTCACCCTGGCGGACGGCAAGGGGGAGTGGCAGGTCCCCGCGACCCCGGACGAAGGCCTGCAGAGCAGTGGTGGCACGAATGGCCACTTCCGGGTGAGCGGCATCGAGGCCGGCCGCGTGCGCGTGTGGGCGTCGTGCTACGAGGGAGGGGTCGCGCGCTCGTCGCCGCCGCGGGAGCTCGACGTGCGCCCCGCGACCGACATCACGGGCCTCCACCTCGAGGTGCCGGATCGGTAGCGCGTAGCCGGCCGTCCGCCTACGGCTTCGGGACCTCGATCCAGAACCAGCCGCGGAGGTCGCCCTCGGCGAAGCCCATGGCCTCGTCGCGCGGGTAGCCGGTCGCGAGGACGGCCTTCACCGCGGGGTCGAGCTTCGCGGGATCGCCGTGACAGGCGAGGCAGGTCGCTTTCAGGCGGATGGGCGCGAGCACGCCGAGGCGGCCGTCCGTGGCGGCAAGGAACGCGGGCGTGTCGCGGCGCGCCTCCACGAGCGGGCGCGCCCAGTCGGGCGGCGTGTTCAGCGGGTTGCGCAGCTTGTGGGAGGTGCGCCCGATGGCGACCCCCTGCTCCTTCGCCACGGCGTCGGAAAGAGGGTGCGCCTCGCTGCGGCAGACCTCGACCGCCTTCACGGTCCCGTCCTTCGCCATCACCTCGGTGAGGCGGCCCATCAGCTTCGCGAAGAGCGCCTCGCGCGCGCCGTCGGCCTTCGTGCGCTGCGTCTTCTGGGCGTCGGAGAGGGCGTCCCCCTTGACCTCGGTCCAGGTGGGACCGGACGAGGTGGGCGGGGTCTTGGCCGCGGGGTCCCCGCAGGCGGACAGCGACAGCAGGGCGGCGAGCGCGAGCACGGGGCGGGTGGCCATGGCCGGTACTGTGCCAGAGCAAACGCCGCAGCTTTTTGAAAAAGCTGCGGCGTTTGCTCTGGCACCGTACCGCAGGTTTTCGCCTCCCCGGGCGGGCCCCGCGCTATCGATCCCCGTGCGGGACCTCTCCTTGGAGTGGCAACCCCAGCGACTTCCGCGCGAACGTCGAGATCGCGTGGGCCGGGGTGCCGGAGATGTGGCGGCCGGGAGCCCCCTCGGCCAGCGCGAGGGCCAGCTCCCACCACCCGGCTCGCGCCGCGAGATGGGCCAACGAGACGACCCGCAGGGCCGGTTCGACGCCCGGCGTCGCCGCGCGGGCGCGATCCAGTGCGGCACGGTCC
>JAYTCP010000254.1:0-2003 GCA_043736435.1 Planctomycetia bacterium
CCGCCAGATCGTGATCGACCTGCCCGACCTCGTGGGCCGGGAGGCCATCCTCCGGGTGCACGCCCGCAAGGTGAAGCTGTCCCCCGCCGTCGACCTCAAGATCGTCGCGCGCGCGACCCCGGGGTTCTCCGGCGCCGACCTCGAGGCGATCGTGAACGAGTCGGCCCTCATGGCCGTGCTCGAGGGCGACGAGTGGGTCGAGCCCCGCCACTTCGAGGAGGCCCGCGACAAGCTCCGGTTCGGCCGGGCGCGGAAGAGCCGCGTCATGACCACCGAGGACAAGCGCATCACGGCCTACCACGAGGCCGGCCACGCCCTGATGGCGGAGCTCCAGGAGTCGAGCGACCCCCTCCACAAGGTCACCATCGTCCCCCGCGGCATGGCGCTCGGCCTCACGATGCAGCTGCCCGAGAAGGACCGCTACGGGCTGGGCAAGAAGAAGATCCTCTGCGACCTACGCGTCCTGTTCGGCGGGCGCGCGGCCGAGGAGCTCGTGATCGGCGACGTCACCACGGGCGCCCAGAGCGACATCGACCGCGCGACCGAGCTGGCCCGCCTCATGGTCACCCGCTGGGGCATGAGCGAGAAGCTCGGCCCGATCTCGTACGCGGAGGGCGAGGAGCACCTCTTCCTCGGCCGCGAGATCAGCCGCACGGTGAACCACTCCGAGGAGACGGCCGTCGCCATCGACCAGGAGGTCAAGCGCCTCCTCGACGAGGCCTACCAGGACTCCCGGCACACGCTGTCGGCCCACCTGGACGGGTTGCACCGCGTCGCGCAGGCCCTGCTCGAGTACGAGACGCTCTCCGCGGACGAGGTTCGCCTCGTCCTCGAGGGCGGCGACCCGCGCGCGGGCCGTCTGGCCGAGAAGGAGCGCGAGGATCGCGCCCGCCGGCCCGGCACCAAGCCCGCCACGGGCCTCACGGCCGAGCCCGGCACCGACCGCCCTGCGCCCGGCGCGGAACCCCAGGGCGGCTTCGCCTACTGAGCCCCTCCCGGCGAAGCGATGACGCTCCGCCGCTGGCGCCCCCGCGAGGATCGCCTCCCGTGAGCCCGTTCGCCGTCCGAGTCGCCCGCCGGGACCGCCCCCTGGTGCTCGGGATCGTGAACGTCACGCCCGACTCCTTCTCCGACGGCGGACTCCACGCCACGACCGAGGCGGCCGTCGCCCACGGCCTCGCGCTCGCGGCCGAGGGAGCCGACGCCCTGGACGTGGGCGGCGAGAGCACGCGCCCCGGCGCCGCCACGGTTCCCGAGGCCCTGGAGGCGGACCGGGTCGTGCCGGTGGTCCTCGGCCTTCGACGGGCCGGATGCTCCCTGCCCCTCTCGGTGGACACCCGGAAGGCCGCCGTCGCCGACGCCGCGCTGCGGGCGGGGGCCACGATCGTGAACGACGTGAGCGCGGGGACCTTCGACCCGCGCCTGCTCGAGGTCGTGGCCCGGCACGACGCGGGCGTCATCCTCATGCACATGAAGGGCGAGCCGGGAACCATGCAGCGGGCGCCCCGCTACGAGGACGTCCTCGGCGAGGTGCTCGGCTACCTCCTCGAGCGGGCGCGGATCGCGGAGGCGGCCGGCGTCCGTCCCGACCGCATCGTGCTCGATCCCGGCCTCGGGTTCGGCAAGACCGCCGCCCACAACGAGGCGCTGCTCCGCGGGCTCGAGGCGCTCGTGGCCACGGGGCGGCCCATCCTCGTGGGCGCGTCGCGCAAGTCGTTCCTCGGCGCCATCACCGGCCGCCCGGCGGGCGAGCGGCTCGCGGGATCGCTCGCCTGCGTGGCACGGGCCCGGGAGGCCGGGGCGGCCGCGGTCCGGGTCCACGACGTGGCCGAGACCGTCGACCTCCTCGCCGTCCTCGGACGCATCGCCCGCGCCCCCGCGTGAGCGTGCGCAAGCATCGACGCGCGGCCTCTGCCGGCGCCCATCAGGCGCCGAGGAGGGGGAGGCCGCGTGTCGCGGCCGGCGTGGGGGAGGGTCCGCCTCCCCCACCAGCAAGGAGACAC
>JAYTCP010000255.1:0-3156 GCA_043736435.1 Planctomycetia bacterium
GCCCGCAGGGCCTCCGCGAGGGCCGGGGGGTCGTCCGAGGGTACCAGGAGCCCGGCGCGGCCGCCGTCGAGGGCCTCGGGCATGCCGCCCACGCGCGTCGCGACGACGGGCACGCCGGCCGCCATCGCCTCGAGGAGCGCGAGGGGCAGCCCCTCCCGGAGCGAGGGGAGGACCAGGACGTCGGCCGCCCCCAGGCAGCGCCACGGGTCGTCCCGCCACCCGGCGAACCGGACCGAGCCCGGACGGGCGGCGCGGGCCGCGCTCGTAAGGCCCGCGCGGCTCGCCCCGTCGCCCACGAGCACGAGGACGCCGCGGGGGAGCGCGAGACGGATCCAGGCATCGACGAGGGTCCGCTGTCCCTTCTCGGGGCTCAGCCGGCCCAGCGAGAGCACGCACGGCTCGCCCGCGGCGAGGCCCCACTCGGCCCGCACGGCGTCGCGCGCCGCCGACGCCTCGCGCGCGACGCCCTCCACGTCGATGCCGTTCTCGACGGCGTGGATGCGGGTCGGATCGACGCCCGAGCGCGCGAGGGCCTCGCGCACCGACGGCGTCACCGCGACGACCGCGTCGGCGGACCGCAGGCAGCGGCGGTCCCACGCCTCGAAGAAGCGGATCCTCCGGTTCTCCGCGGTGTAGCCGTGCACGAGGGCCGCGCGCGCGACGGCCCGTCCCTTCGCGGCACGGGCCCCCTTCGCGGCACGGGAGAGGACCAGGTCGGCCTTGTAGTCGTGGCCGAGGACCACGTGGGGGAGGAGCAGGTCGATCGCGGCCCGCACGTGCGCGACCACGCGGGGGTCGTAGCTCCCGCGCTGCGAGACGGGGAGCGTGCGAAGCCCGAGGCGGCGCGCCTCGTCGAGGAAGGGGTGCGGCTCGCCCTCGCGCGCGAAGGAGGCGAGCGTCACCTCCACGTCGGGCGCGGCGCGGCGCGCCTGCTCGAGGATCAGCCGTTCCGGGCCTCCGAGGCGGTCCGAGTTGCGCAGGTGGAGGATGCGGAGGGGCACGGGGGAGCAGCCTACCGCGTCCCGGCGGCGTTCCGCACCTACACCCCGCGGACGACGCGCATGGGCTGTAATCGGACGCGCGGGGTCCAGTGCTCGGGCCGCACGGGCTCCTCGCGGCAGAGGTCGGTGGACAGGTACTTCTTGTTCGAGTCGGCCAGCACGGTCACGACCACGGCCTCCGGGCCCATCGCCTCGGCGCGACCGATGGCCCCGAGGACGTTCGCCCCCGACGAGATGCCCACGGCGAGCCCGAGGTCGTGGCAGAGCGCCTGGGCCATCAGGATCGCGTCGCCGTCCGAGACGTCCACGATCGCGTCCAGCTCGGCGAGCCTGACCACCGCCGGGATGAACTCGTCGCTGATGCCCTGGATGCGGTGCTTGCCCACCTTGTGCCCCACGCGGAGCGTCGGCGACTCCGCCGGCTCGAGGGGGTGCGCCTTGAGCGCCGGGTTCGCGCGCCGAAGGCCCCGGGCGAGGCCCATGATCGTCCCGCCCGTGCCCACCCCGGCCACCACGGCGTCGGGCCGAAGCCCGAGCGAGGCCAGCTGGCACGCGATCTCCGCCGCGGTGAACCGCTCGTGGGCCTCCACGTTGGCGGGATTCTGGAACTGCCGCGGGAGGAAGACGTGCGGCGTGGTGCACGCGTACTCCTCGCACCGCGCGATGCTCCCCACGAACCCGCCCTGCTCCCGCGACACCGGGACGATCTCGGCGCCGAAGCTGCGGATCAGGTCGACGCGCTCCCGGCTCATCCAGTCCGGCATGTAGATGCGCACCGGGTGCCCGAGGGCGCGTCCCAACGCGCTGAACGACACGCCCGTGTTGCCGCTGGTCGCCTCCGCGATCGTGTCCCCGGGCCGCAGCGTCCCCGCCTCGTACGCGCGCGCGAGGATCCACGCCGCCATGCGGTCCTTCGTGGAGCCCGTCATGTTGCGCTGCTCGTACTTCGCGAAGACGCGCCCGGGCTTCCCGTCGAGGAGGTAGCGCAGCTCGATCAGGGGCGTCGAGCCGAACAGGCCCCACAGCCCCCGCTCGTGGAGCGGGCCGTGGGCCACGAGGTCCTCGGGTCGGCGGAGCACCACGGGGGAGGGTGCGCTCATGGCCCGAGCCTACGCCCGGGTCGGCGGCATCCGAAGCGGCGGCCCCGGCGTCCTGCGGAAGTGTGTCAGACACACGCGCGCAGCTCAGCCCCGGCGCGGGTCCCGCGGGATCGACCTGCGGAAGCGTGTCCGACACGCTTCCGCAGCTCGCGGATCAGAAGCCGCGGTCGTCGGCGCCCATCACGATGGACACGGCCGAGGACGGCGCGGACACGTTCCCGCCGCGGTCGATGGCCTTCACCGTGAGCACGTGGGTCGCGCCCGGCACGAGGCCCGAGAGGGCCGCGCGCGGGTCCTCGGCGATCGCCACGAGCACGCCGTCGAGGAAGACCTGGTAGGCGGCGACGCCCGAGACGTCGGTCGGGACGCTCCAGCGCAGCGTCGCGCGGGAGCCGGCCACCGGCCGTGCCAGCTCGATCACGGGGGCGGCGGGGGCCGCCGTGTCCACCTGCACGGTCTTCGCGCCGAGGTCGACGCGCAGCGCCGTGCGGCCGGCGACGGCGACCGAGCCGTCCACCGTGCCCACGCCCGCCTTCGTCACCGAGATCGTGAACGGGCCGCGGCCGTCGAACACGGGGCCGTTGCGCACGATCGTCTCGACGACGACGCCGGACGCGACGCCCGAGGCGTTGCTGCTCGCCGTGAAGGCGACGCTGCCCTGGCGGTCGCGCACGGCGACGCCCGCGCCCTCGACCGGACGGCCCGCGCCGTCGACGACGAGGAGCGTCAGCGTCCACTCGCGGCTCGAGGAGAAGGGGGCGGGCCCGACCCACTGCCCGATCGCGCGGTGGTTCTCCGTCGTGATCGCGTCGCGGATCCGGTGACCCGGGGACGAGCGGGTGTCGCTCGTGTCGAAGAACTCGAACGTGAAGGGCTGGCCCGCGCCGAGCGACAGGTCGCGGACGAACGCGTTGGCGTCCATCACGCCGCCCATGCCGGCGTTCCACGAGCGCACGATCGTGCGGTCGGTGGCGGTGAAGACGTTGCGGCGGATCGAGGTGTCCACGGGGACGCCGTCGAGGTTGCCGCCCGTCCACTGCAGCGCGATCCCGCGC
>JAYTCP010000256.1:0-3604 GCA_043736435.1 Planctomycetia bacterium
GAAGGAACTGCGGCGGACGCCGGAGGCCGTGCGCCAGGCCCTCGGGCGCCTGGAACGGGCGGGGCTCGTCTGCCGGTCCCCGGCAACGGATGAAGCTCCTCGGGGGAGGGGGCGCCCGCCCGAGCACTTCACCCTGTCGCCCGCAGGCGAGGAGTCGCTCCCGAAGTCGTACGCGGAGATGGCGGTGGCCCTCGTGGACGCCGTCTCCTCGGCCCTGGGGCCCGAGGCGCTCGAGCAGGTCCTCGGGCACGTGACCGACGTGCGCGCGGCGGCGCTCGCGCCGCGGATGGCGGGGCTAGGCCTCGCCGAGCGCGTCCAGGAACTTCGTTCGATCTACCGGGACGGCGATCCCTTCATCGACGTCGAGCGGATCGAGGGCGGCTGGCGGATCACGGAGCGGAACTGCCCCTTCCTCCGACTCGCGACGACGCGTCCGTTAGTCTGCAGCACGACCGTCGGCGTCTTGGCCCGCCTGCTGGGGCGACGCGTGGTCCGCGAGCGGCGCTTCCAGTCCGGCGACGGGTGCTGCGTCTTCTTCGTCGACGAGGCGAAGGCCTCCGACGTGAGGGTCCGGGGATTCGTTCCGGAGCCCGACGCCCCGTCCGCAACGAGCGGATAGCCCGCCACGGGGTCGCGGAGCGATCCGCGAACGACAGGGAGGCCCGCCTCCTACGGTGCGCCGTCCTGCGCCGCTCTCAGGATGGCGAGCGTGCCGATGCTGCGCCCGAGATCGAGGCCGGTGTCGTTGTCGAAGCGGAAGTGGATGCCGCCGTAGAGGCGGGAGTCCTTCGCCTCGCTGGCCATCGTCGCCAGCATGACGGCCGAATCGGGGAACACGTAGCCGAGGATCTGGGAGGCCGCGCCCGACGTGGAAGAGTGGCCCGAGGGGAAGCTCGGGAACGGCGGGGTCCCGATGAAGGGCACCCAGGTGGCCTGGGCGCCTCCGATGTCGCGACGGATCACGCTGATGGGCCGCTCGATGTCGAAGAAGTACTTGCAGTCCCAGCACGAGACGAAGGCGTCCGCCTGTGCCGTGTTGAGGAGCGCGAGCATGCGAGTGGTGCGGCACTCGTTGAAGGCCTCGGTGATCGCGAGCCCCATGGCGATTTGGTTCCAGTGACCGGGGGGCGTGACCGTGCCGGCACCGTCGGCCCAGAACGTGGCGATGGCCGAGCGCTGGGGGTTGGCGGGCAGGCTCAGGTTGACGGCCAGCACCTCGTCGCGCTGGGCGATCCACTCGGCCGAGTTGTAGGCCGGCGGCGCGCCGGGGCGGTACTCGCTACCGCTCGCGAGCAGCCACGTCTTCACGCTGCCCCACCCGGGGAGCAGCGCGGGTGCGAGGGCCGCGGGCGTCGGCCGCCAGCGGCCGTCGATTCCCGAGGGGACGTACGCAGGTTGGGGGTCGTCGCCGTGGTCCGCCGCGGCGTAGGCGAGCACCTGCGTCGCGACGGCCTGGCCGATCGCCACGCCGGCGTCGACGTCGCTCTGGAAGCAGGCGCACGCGTCGAGCTCGGCGTCGAGCGCCGTCTGGAGGCGCGCGTCGATCGCCGCGACGTCGAGGGGGTAGAGGTACTTCAGCACGTCGGCCGCGGCCTTGCTGATCGCGGCGCGGTCGCTCGCGTAGCCCGGGCTGTCCGGGATCGGGCCGTACGTCGCCGGGGGGAGGATGAACGCGGACGGTCGCGCGCGCAGGTAGTGATACTTCGTGTCGTACGCGGAGACCATCGCGTCGAACATCGCCACGGAGACGAGGGCGAGGCCACGGGAAGCCTTCGGCGGGTTGGTCGAGCGGGTCACGATGAGGTTGAGCTGGAACTCGCTCCACCGCCGGCACGTGCCGGCGTTCCAGTCGTCGATGTTCGCCGTTTCGGCCGGACCACGGGCCAGGGCCAGCGCCCGCAGGTCCACCAGCTCCTGCGTCGTCTGCGCGCTGAAGGCGGTGGGGGGCGCGGGGGGGCGGATCGCCAGCACGCTCGGGACGACCCAGGTCTGCCAGGTGCCCGCCGTGGGCTCCACCGGGGTGAGCCCCGCATAGAAGATGTCCTCAGGGCCCCGGGGGCCTCCCCCTCCGCAGCCCGGGAGGGCGAACGTGAGGGCGGACAGGACGCCTACGAGACGGGTTGCGCGCACGGCGGGGATCTCCAGGGACCAGACGGAAGATAGCCCAGCCTCCCAGCAACGGACGCGACTGTCCTCCATTCCCTAGCGCGCGACGGGACGCGCTGGTTCCGCGGCACACGGAATCCTCGACACCCCCCCGGTCAACCGACGTCGGGCAAGAAAAGCTGCGGGGTTTGCTCTGGCACAGTACCGGGCACAGTACCGCTGGTTTCTTGCTCATCCCCCGCGAGGGGGCGCCGCCTTCGCGGCCTTCGCTCCCGTCCGCAGGGCCTTCGTGTGGCTGGCGAGCAGCGCCGTCAGCTCGACCACCAGGCGACTTCGCCACCGGTCCTTGCGCCGCAGGACGACCAGCTTGCGCCTGGGGAACGTCGGGGGGAGCGCGTGGATCGCCATCCGGCGGCGGTCGTCCTCGGTGACGGCCATGGCCGGCAGGATCGACAGCCCGAAGCCGCGGGCGACGTAGGCCTTCACCACCTCGAAGTTGCCCGACTCCATGGCCGGGGTGAGCCGCACCCCCGCGGCCCGCAGTCCCTCGTCGATCACGGCCCGCGTGACGGCGGGCGTGGCCAGGAGGACCGCGCTCTCCCCGTCGAGCTCCGCGAGCGAGGCCGGGCCCGACGCGGCGAGGCGATGCCCCGGCGGGAGGGCCAGGACGAGCAGCTCCTCGAGCAGCGGCGCCGACTCGAGCGCGTCGTCGAGCCGCTCGGGCTTCGTCGCGACGCCGAGGTCGGCGTCCCCCGCGAGGACGAGCGCCGTCGTCTCGACGGACCCGTGGTTGCGCACGTGCACGTCCGCCTTCGGGAAGCGCGCGCGCAGGTCGGTGAGCACGGGCGGGAGCAGGTAGAGCGCGACCGTGTCGCCGCAGGCGATCGTGACGGTCCCCTCGCCGTCCTCCTTCGCCTCCTGGATCCGCGACGACGCGTCGTCGAGCAGCGCGAACACCCGCTCGGCGGCCTCGAGCAGGATCGCCCCCGCCGGCGTCGGGCGCACGTCGCGCCCGGTCCGCTCGAGCAGCCGCTCGCCGACCTCGGTCTCGAGGGCCTTCACCTGCTGGCTGACGGCCGGCTGCGTGAGGAAGAGTCGCCGCGCGGCGGCGGTGAAGGACCGCTCGCGGACGACCTCCCGGAACGTGCGCAGGTGATTCAGCTCCATGGCGCGGCAGCCTACCCGGAATCCTTGCGGTACCGAGCCAGAGCAAACTCCGCACACTTTTCTGCTGCGGTACCGAGCCAGAGCGAACTCCGCACACGTTTCTGTGTTAAACGTGGAAAAAATGTGCGGCGTTTGCTCTGGCACGGTACCGCACATTTTTTCGGGGGCGATCCGGGGGCGATCCGGGGGCGATCCGGGGGCCGAGCGGGGGGGCGGCGGGGGCCGGGTGTGCGCTAGCCGCCGTCGCCCCCGCCCCCCGCGCCCCCCGGAGCCTGCAGGGTGACCGTGATCGTCGACTCCTGGTCGCTCGCCACGTCGACGAAGGCCTGCG
>JAYTCP010000257.1:0-3069 GCA_043736435.1 Planctomycetia bacterium
GTGCCGGCGAGCGCGCGCACGCCCTCGAGCAGGACGCGGCGGCGCAGGTCGGGGTCGCCGGTGCCCTCGGCCTTGGCGAGCGACTCGTCGGCCGCCGTCCGCGCGGCGGCGAGGATCGCGAGCCGCTTCGTGCGGAGCCTCTCGTCCACCTCGGGGCGCGGGAGCGGGTGCGAGGCCGCGAAGGCCGCCAGGCGCCGGAGGGCGCCCGCGAAGGAGCCCTGGCTCACGGCGAGGTCGGCGGCCCGTTCGATCGTCGAGAGCTCGCGCGCCAGGGCATCCTCCTCGCGGCGACGGCGCTCCGCGAGCTCGAGGTCGATGCGGCCGCGCAGGGCGTCTCCCTCGGGCACGCGCGTGAGGAGCGACCCCAACCGGCCGACGATGTCCGCGTCGGACCGCCCCACCGCGTTGGCGCGCAGGCGGTCGAGCTCGGCCTCGACGTCCGCCCGGCGCTCGTTCACCTTCCCCGCCGCCGCGACGAGGCGCTCGAGGTCGAGGAGCCGCCGCGACCGCGGGTACCGGGCCTTGAAGTCGGCGAATCGCCCCGCGAGGAGCTCGTAGGGTCGATCGCGATCCTTCAGGATCTCGATCGCCGCATCGGCCTCCTCCCGCTCGCTCGCGCGTCGGTCGGCGATGCCGCCCGCGAGGACCTGCACCGCCACGAGGACCGCGACGGACACGGCGACGAAGATCCCGCCCCGCGCCACCGAGCGTCGGCCCGCCACGCGCGCGCGCCGCACCTCCATCTCCACGGCCACCTGGGCCGCGCGGGCCTCCGCCTCCGCGTCCACCCCGTCGTCCGCCTCCTCGTTGCGCGTCGGCTCGGCGACGTCGGCCCCTGCCGCGGCGGCTGGGACCGGAGCGGAGGCGGGCGCGAGGGAGAGGCTCCCGCCGACCACCAACGACGCGGTGCCCGCCGCCGGCGGGGGCTGGCCTCCGCCCGCCCTGGGGCCCTCCGCCCCGGAGGCGGGGGCCGCCGCCGTTCCGCCCGTGTCCCGCAACTCGAGGGTCGTGTCCCCGATGGTCAGCACGTCCCCCGGGACGAGGGCCCGCCGGAGGATGCGCTCCCCCGCCAGGAAGGTGCCGTTGGACGATTGGAGGTCGAGCGCGACCCAGCCCGAGGCGTCCGGACGGGGCAGGACCTGAAGGTGCTGCTTGCTCGCCTTCCGCTCGAGGATCTGCAGCCCGCACCCCTCGTGTCGCCCGACGAGGAGGCCCTGCGGGGGCAGGGGAACGACGTGCTCGGGCTCACCGGGAATGCGCACGATCAATTCGGCCATGGACGACCTCGGGACGCAGGAGCGGCGGAGGGGAAGATCAAACGGCGGACCGGACGCGGAGTCCCGCCCGGGCGCCCCGCGGAGCTTCGATCCCATGTCCCGCAAGGAGTTACGTCCGCCGCACCGGGGGGCGCGCCCGCGTGTCCCCCGGGGAGGGCGCAAGCGGGCCTGCACATGCCACGACCCCGGCATCTCCAATCCGCCGTTCCGGGCAGACCGGCGTGGGACGGCGGGGGCGGGAGGAGGCTCCCTCTCGGCCCGACTCTCAGTCGCCCGTCGGCCCCGCGTTCGTGCGGGGGACGTCGACGCCGAGCTGCTCGAGCTTCGCGTCGAGCGTCGGGCGGCTGACGCCCAGGATCCGCGCCGCCTGGGCCTTGCGGCCGCGGGTGCGGCGCAGCGCCTCGAGGATGGCGCGGCGCTCCAGGTCGTCGGCGACCTCGCGGACCATCTCCTTGAGCGTCTTCTTCCCGAGCATGGGCACGGGGGCGGGCTCCGACACCGCCTTGCGCACGGGGTCGGAGAGGATCATGGGCAGGATCACCCGGTCCGAGAGCGCGTGCGCCTTGTGGACCTCGTTGCGCAGCTCGCGCACGTTGCCGGGCCAGGGGTAGCGCTCGAGGAGCGTCATCGCCTCGTCGGTGATCGTCTTGAGCGGGGTCTTCGCGGTCTCGGCGATCTCGCCGAGGAAGCGCGCGACGAGCAGGGGGACGTCCTCGGCGCGGTCCCGCAGGGTCGGGAGCTCGACGGTGATCACGTTGAGGCGGTAGTAGAGGTCCTCGCGGAAGCGGGACTCGGCCACCATCTTGCGCAGGTTCTGGTTGCTGGCGGAGAGGATCCGCACGTCGACGGGGATCGTGCGCTTGCCGCCCACGGGGCGGACCTCCTTCTCCTGGAGGACGCGCAGGAGCTTCTTCTGCATGTCCATCGGCATGTCGCCGATCTCGTCGAGGAACAGCGTGCCGCCGGCCGCCACCTCGAAGAGGCCCTTCTTGTCGGCCGTCGCGCCGGTGAAGGCGCCGCGCGCGTACCCGAACAGCTCGCTCTCGAGGAGGGTCTCGGGGATCGCGGCGCAGTTCTCGGACACGAACGGGCGGCCCTTGCGGGGGCCGTTGAAGTGGATCGCCCGCGCGACCAGCTCCTTGCCCGTGCCGCTCTCGCCCTGGATCAGCACCGGCACGTCGCTGTCCGTGACCTTGTCGAGGAGGTGGAACAGGTCCTGCATGCGGCGGGACTTGCCCACGATGTTCGCGTAGGAGTACTTGAGCGGCGCCTCCGCGCGCTCGCGCAGGACGTGCTCCTTCACCTCCTGGAGCTCGACGCTCGTCTTCGCGATCCGCTCGGAGAGGATCCGGTTGAGCTCCTCGACCTCGCCCTTCGCCTTCTCGAGCTCCTCGAGGCGCGCCGCGTTCTCCTCGTGGAGGCGCGCGTTCTCGACGGCGAGGGCCGCCTGGTCGGCGAAGGCGCGGATCGTCGGCAGGTGGCGCTCCTCGAAGACGCCGCGCTCGAAGCGGTTGTCGAGGTAGATGGTGCCGATGGGCCCCTCGCGGCCCTTCACGGGCACGCACAGGATGGAGCGGAGGCGGAGGTTCGTGACGCTCTCGGTGCCCGAGAACCGGTCGTCCATCGTCGCGTCGGTGACCACGAGGGGCTGGCCCGAGGAGAAGGCCTGCCGCTCGACGGTCTTGCTGACCTTCGCCAGCGCGTCCCGGACCGCCTCGCGGTCGAAGTTGCGCGCGGCGACGACGCGGCGGTCGCCGGTCCCGCCGTCCTCCGGCGCGAGGAGGAGGAAGCC
>JAYTCP010000258.1:0-1533 GCA_043736435.1 Planctomycetia bacterium
GTCGAGGTCGCGCACGTCGATCCCGTCGAGGAGGATGCGCCCGCGGGTCGGGTCGTAGAACCGCGGGATCAGGTGGACGAGGCTCGTCTTGCCGGCTCCCGTGCGCCCCAGGAGGCCGAGCGAGCCGCCCGCCGGCACGTGGAGGTCGATCCCGTCGAGGACCGTCCGCCCGTTCGGGTACGCGAACGCGACCCCCTCGATGCGGAGGTCTCCCCCCTTGGCCGGCAGCCGCTTCGGCTCAGCGGGCCCGCGCACGAGGTCGTCCCGGTCGAGCACCTCGAACACGCGCGACGCGCTCGCCACGGCCTCCTGGCCCGCCATGACGAGCCGCGTCAGGGGGCGGATCCGGTCCCGCGCCGTGCGCATGTACATGAGGACCGCCAGCGCCTCGCCGAGGCGCGCCGGGCCCGGGGCGTCGGCGTAGCGCAGCGCGCCCATGAGGAGCGCGAGGGGGATCGCCATCACGGCGCCCTGGTTGATCACCGGGAGGATCGTCGTCCAGAACCGGGTCAGCCCCTTCCACGCCGCGGTGAACGAGCCCAGGCGGCTCTCGAACCGGTCGATCTCCTCCGGCTCCCGCCCGAACGCGCGCACCACCCGCGCGCCCGCGACGTTCTCCTGCAGCGACGTCGTCACCCGGTCGTACGCGTCCGACACCGCCCGGTCCATCTTCCCGATCTTCGACCCCACCACGAGGGTCGCGCCGAACGCGAGCGTGAACAGCAGCCCGAGCGTCGCGCCGTAGGTCCAGTGGGTGACGAACGACAGGATCACGACGCCGATCACGACGAGCGCGATCTCGACGTAGCCGAACGCGACCTCGCGGAAGAAGGTCTTGGCCTTCTCCATGTCGCGCAGGCTGCGGGCGATCGTCTTGCCGCTGCGGTTCTCGTCGTGCCAGCGGAACCGCAGCCGCATCACCTGCGTGAACAGGTCCGAGCGCAGCCGGTTCTCGACGTCCTGCCCGAGCGAGGCCGAGCACACGACGACCGCGAACTGCGCGACGCTGCGCAGGAGCATGGCGGCGGCGAGCAGGATCACGTGCCGCCGGAAGTCCTCCGGCAGCGCCGCCTTCGTCCCCACGAGGCCGTCGAGCGAGCCGAGCGTCCGCCCGAGCAGCCACGGCACCGACAGCTCGAGCGCGCTGCGCAGGAGATGGAGCGCGAGCACGCCGGCCGTGCGCAGCCGGTAGGGGCGGAACCGCCCCACCAGTCGACGCAGCACCTCCGCCGTCCGCCACGTGGGCGCGGCGGTCGCAGGGGGCACGGCGGTCGCAGGGAGCGCGGTGGGGGAAGGGGTGGACGAATTCACGGGGGCGGCGGGGGCGAGGGGACGGGGCGTGGCGGCGCGGAGGCTCGGAGGCGTGGACGTGCGGACGGAGCGCGGCTCGGACCGACGACCGCGCGGGGGCTCCCGCCGACTCCGATCCGGTCCCTCCGACCGAAGGGGGCATCGTATCGCCCCCCGGCGACGCGGCTCGCAGCGGCCCGGGCGACGCGACCGGCGGGTGGGGCGCCCGCTCCCCGCACGCCC
>JAYTCP010000259.1:0-4696 GCA_043736435.1 Planctomycetia bacterium
GGGCAACCTCCACCGCTGCGCGGAGAAGATCGGCGAGTCGCTGCCCTACTACCAGTGGCTGCCCTACGTCGACCGGATGGACTACCTGGCGGCGATCAACAACGAGCACGGCGCCTGCATCGCCATGGAGCGGCTGGGCGGCCTCGAGGTGCCCGAGCGCGCCGAGTACGTGCGCGTGATCCTCGCCGAGGTGCAGCGCATCATCAGCCACCTCATGGCGGTCGGCGTGTACGGCCTGGACGTGGGCGCGATCACGCCGTTCCTCCACACGTTCCGCGAGCGCGAGCGGGGCCTCGACCTGCTCGACCACATCGCCGGCGGGCGGCTCCTCTACCACGTGATCCGGCTCGGCGGCGTGAAACGCGACCTCACGCCCGACTGGATCGACGAGTGCCACGCGTTCCTCGAGCAGATCGAGCGGCGCCTGCCCGAGTACAACGCGCTGATGCTCGACAACCACATCTTCCAGGAGCGCACCTGCCGCATCGGCGTGATCGACCGCGCGACGGCGATCGCCTGGGGCGTCACGGGCCCCGCCCTGCGCGCGGCGGGCGTCGACTGGGACTGCCGGCGCGACGCGCCGTACTCGATCTACGACCGCTTCCCGTTCGACGTCCCGGTCGGGGTGCCCGGCGCGCTCCCGGGCGTGCCCGGCGACTGCTGGCGCCGGCACTGGGTGCGCGTGCGGGAGATCGAGCAGTCGGTCCGCATCGTGCGCCACGCCCTGCGCGAGCTGCCGCCCGGCTCCATCCAGGGCAAGGTGCCGAAGACCTTCAAGCCGCCGAAGGGCGAGGTCTACCTGCGCGTCGAGAACCCCCGCGGCGAGCTCGCCTACTACATCGTCTCCGAGGGCGCCGACCGCCCCTGGCGCGTGCGCGTGCGCGGGCCGTCGTTCAGCAACATCGCCGTGATCACGAAGACCGGGGTCGGCACCCTGATCGCCGACCTCGTGGCCCTCATGGGCAGCCTGGACATCGTCCTGGGCGAGGTCGATCGCTGATGAAGGACTACATCGACGGCCTCTGGTCCAAGCACGCGTTCCTGGCGGACAACCTCCCGGTGGGGCTCGGCTACACCACGGGCATCCTCCTCGCCTGCACCGCGGTCCTCCTGCTGGTGAGCCTCTTCGCCGGCGAGATCGTGTGGATGGAGCGGCGCATCGCGGGCCGCATCCAGGCCCGCATCGGCCCGAACCGCGTGGGCCCGCAGGGCCTGCTCCAGTTCCTCGCCGACGGCGTCAAGCTCCTGGCCAAGGAGGACATCATCCCGTCGGGCGCCGACCGGCTGGTGTTCCTGATCGCCCCCTACATCGTGTTCGCCGGCGCCTTCGCGGCGTTCGCGGCCATGCCGTTCGGCTACGGGCTCGTGGCCGCGGACATGAACTTCGGCCTGTTCTTCATGCTCTCGATCTCGAGCATCGAGGTCGTGGGCGTGATCATGGCCGGGTGGGCCAGCAACTCGAAGTGGTCCATCCTCGGGACCATGCGCGAGGTCGCGCAGATGATCTCGTACGAGATGCCGCTCGCGATCTCGGCACTCACCGTGGTCGTGCTCGCGGGCACGCTCAACCTGACCGACATCGTGCAGCAGCAGTCCGGCTGGGTGTGGAGCTGGTGGGTGTTCCGGAGCCCCGCGACGTTCGTGGGCTTCTTCATCTTCTTCACGGCGGCGCTCGCGGCCCTCAAGCGCGCCCCGTTCGACCTCCCCGAGGCCGAGAGCGAGCTGGTGGCGGGCTTCCACACCGAGTACACGGGCTTCCGCTTCGCGATCTTCTTCCTGGCCGAGTACGCGGGGATGTTCTTCTTCGCCCTGCTCACCTCGGTCCTCTTCTTCGGCGGCTGGCACATCGGGGTGCCGATCGACCTCTCGACCGGCTTCGGCCGCGCCGTGGGGTTCTTCGTCCTCTTCGGCAAGTCCGCCGCGTTCCTCTCGATCATGATCTGGATCCGGTGGTCGCTGCCCCGCTACCGCGTCGATAAGGTCATGTACCTCTGCTACAAGGTGCTCCTGCCCTGGAGCGTCGTGGCCGTCGTCGTGGCCGCCCTCCATGTCCTGATCACGGGGGGGCGCTGACCATGGGCTACCTCGGCCGGATCTGGCACGGCGTCGCCACGACGGCCGTCGGCATGAAGCTGACGTGGCGGCACTTCTTCACGAAGCCGACCACGATCCAGTACCCCGAGGAGGGGGCCTACTTCAGCCCGTACGAGCGGGGGCTGCACGAGTTCGAGCCCGACAAGTGCATCTCGTGCAACCTCTGCGCCAAGGCCTGCCCGGTGGACTGCATCACGATCGAGGGCCCGAAGCTCGCGGTCACGAGGTACGAGATCGACTACGGGAAGTGCCTGTTCTGCGGGCTCTGCGTCGACCCGTGCCCGGTGGACTGCATCCACATGGGCCAGCAGTACGACCTCACGAGCTTCGAGCGCGTCGAGGGGACCAAGATCGACTTCGTCCAGGGCGAAGGCCTCTGGCGGACCGCGCGCACGAGCGCGGCCCCGGGCGCCGGCCTCCAGCGGGAGGTCTAGACCATGGGCCTCCCCTTCCTCGACGCGCTCCTCGCGTCCCCCGTGCTGGCCGGCATGGTGCCCGACCTGACCGCGGCCATGCCCGCCATCCTGTTCTGGGCGCTCACGGGCCTCGCGGTCGCCTCCGCCATCATGGCCGCGATCGCCCCCCGCATCGTCCACGCGGCCTTCGGGCTCATGGCGGCCTTCTTCGGCGTCGCGGGGCTCTACGCGCTCCTCGGCAGCGACTTCCTCGCGCTGACGCAGATCATCGTCTACGTGGGCGGCATCCTGATCCTGATCGTCTTCGGCGTGCTCCTGACGGGGCGCGCGAAGTCGCAGCTCGGCCTCGAGAAGCCGTCGAGCCGCGTCCCCGCCGTCCTCTGCGGGGCGCTCCTGCTCGCCGGCCTCGTGATCGCCATCTTCCGGTCCGACTTCGGGGGGAGCCGGCCCATGGCCGACCTGCCGGAGCCGAAGGCCACGACGGCGGCCCTCGGGCGCGCGTTCCTCGCCACCGACCAGTACCTCTTCCCGTTCGAGCTCGTCTCGGTCTTCCTGCTCCTCGCGCTCGTGGGCGCGGCCTACCTCGTCCGGCGGAGGCGCGACGTCTCATGACCCCCGCCTCCTTCCTGATGGCCTCCTTCCTCGGTGACATCGGCCTCCACCACTTCCTCGCGGTGGGCGCGGTCCTGTTCTGCGCGGGCCTCGTGACCGTCCTCGCCCGCCGCAGCGCGGTCGGGATCCTGATCGGCCTGGAGCTCATCCTGAACGCCGCGAACCTCAACCTCGTGGCGTTCGACCGCTTCGGGCCGGCACCCCTCAGGGGGACGGTGTTCGCCATCTTCGTGCTGGCGGTGGCGGCCGCGGAGGCCGCGGTCGCCCTCGCCATCATCCTCAACGTCTTCGACTCGCGCGACGAGATCGACGTCGACGAGATCACCTCGCTCAGGGGCTGAAGACCACCTTGCTCTCCCTCGCCCTCGTCATCCTCGGCGCCCCGCTCCTGGGCTTCGTCCTCCAGCTGGCGTTCGGTCGCCGTCTGCCCCGAGAGGGCGACTGGATGACGATCCTCGGCATCGGCGCCTCCCTCGTCGCCTCCATCGTGATCCTGTTCCGCGTGCTCGGCGGCGAGGTCCTCGATCCGGCCGACCCCGCGGCGCACGCCCGCTGGGACTGGATGCAGTTCGGGACCGAGATCTGGACCGTCGGCATCAAGATCGACGGCCTCACGGCGGTCATGCTCGTCGTCGTGACGCTCGTGGCCTTCCTGGTCCACGTGTTCTCCTCGGCCTACATCAAGGGCGACCCCAAGTACTGGAAGTTCTTCGCCTGGCTCCAGATGTTCAGCGTCGCGATGCTGCTGCTGGTCCTCGCGGACAACCTGCTCACGCTCTTCATCGGCTGGGAGCTGGTGGGCCTCTGCTCGTACAAGCTCATCGGCTTCTGGAGCGAACGGGCGGCCCCGGGCGACGCGGCGCGCAAGGCCTTCATCACGACGCGCATCGGCGACCTCGGCATGATCGCGGCGTTGATGATCCTGCACTCGGAGATCCACTCGTTCCGCTTCGAGGACATCGCCCAGGCGGTCTCCTCCGGCGCGCTGTCCGAGACGTGGCGCACGTGGGGCTCCCTCGGCCTGTTCCTGGCCGCCATGGGCAAGAGCGCCCAGTTCCCCCTCCACGTGTGGCTCCCCGACGCCATGGAGGGCCCGACCCCGGTGTCCGCCCTCATCCACGCGGCCACCATGGTGGCCGCCGGCGTCTACCTCGTGGGACGGCTCTTCGTGGTGTTCACCGCCGACTCGCTGCTCGTCGTCGCGACGGTGGGGGCCACGACGGCGGTCATGGCGGGCCTGATCGCGCTCGCCCAGAACGACATCAAGAAGGTGCTCGCCTACTCCACGGTGAGCCAGCTGGGGTTCATGTTCCTCGCGCTCGGCTGCGGCGCCTGGCACGCGGGCCTGTTCCACCTGACCACCCACGCCTTCTTCAAGGCCCTCATGTTCCTCGGCTCGGGCAGCGTGATCCACGCCTGCCACCACGAGCAGGACATGCGCCGCATGGGCGGCCTGTGGAAGAAGCTTCCGATCACCGGGCCGGTCTTCCTGGTCGGCGTCCTGGCGATCGCGGGCCTCCCCTTCATCACATCGGGCTTCTTCAGCAAGGACGCGATCCTCGCCGGCGCCTGGC
>JAYTCP010000260.1:0-3473 GCA_043736435.1 Planctomycetia bacterium
CCGTCGCCGGGCGCGCCGTTCACCTCCACGGGCGGCTCGCCCGGGAGCGCGCGCGCGACGAAGCCCTGCCCGTCGTCGGTCAGCGCGAGCACCGCTCCGCGAAAGGGCCCCGCCGTGGCCGTCAACCCGCCTTTCGCGCCCGCGCCGAGGAAGGCCGTGTCCTCGAGGAGGTCGTAGTGGACGAGGCCCTTCGGCGAGGGCAGCAGGAGGTGGGCGCGTGCGGTGGCCGGCATGGAGCGCGTAGAGCGTACGCGCGCCCGCGCGCCTTGCGAAGGTAGGATGTCGGCTGGAACGGGGTCGGCCCCCGCCGCCCCCGGAAGCACCCCACCCGTTCGGCCCCGGGCCTCGAGGGCGGCACCGTCCCCATGACCCCCGAAGCTCCCTCCACGTCCCCTCCCGCCCACGCGGCGACACGGTCGCCCGCGTCGGCGAGCCTCCTTTGGAGCCGTTGGCTCGCGCTCGGGTGGCTCGTCCTGTTCGTCGTGGCCTGCGTGGCGATCGCCCTGCCGGCGACGGGCCTGCTCCAGCGCCTCGACGTGCGGGCCGCGTTCCGCGGCGAACCCCCCGCGCCCACGGTGGACGTCCCCGGCGAGGAGTGACCTCGACGCCGGGGGGCGCGCGGACCCGCGCCTACTTGGCGTCGGGGGTCTCGGTGATGGTGACCTTGACGATCTTGTCGTCCTTCGCGATCGCGTTGACGATTTTCTGGTCGGCCGGGCCGACGACGCGGCCGAAGACCGTGTGGATGCCGTCGAGGTGCGGCGTCGCCTTGTGGGTGATGAAGAACTGGCTGCCGCCCGTGTCCTTGCCCGCGTGCGCCATGGAGAGGGCGCCGGGCGTGTGCTTCTGGGGATTTCCCGCGGTCTCGCACTTGATGCGGTAGCCGGGGCCGCCCGTGCCCACGCGCGGGTTGTTCAGCGTCTTCGAGAGGGGGTCGCCGCCCTGGACCATGAAGTCGTTGATCACGCGGTGGAAGGAGGTGCCGTCGTAGAAGCCCTTCTTCACGAGGTCGACGAAGTTCTCGACGGTCTTCGGCGCGTCCTTCTCGAACAGGGTGAGGTGGATCGTGCCCTTGGTGGTCTCGACGTTGGCGATCTTCATGGGGAACTCCGGGTGTAGGGGGCGACCGTACCACCCGCGCGAGGGGATGCACGCCGAGGACGGGGGGCGGACGTGGGGCGGATTCGGGGGGCGGCGGGGCGCCGACGACGCGGCGGGGTACCGTGGACGTCCATGCGGCCCCGGATCCCCCTGCTCCTGGCGCTCCTCCTCGCCTCGAGCGCGCGGGTCGAGCTCGGGGAGTGCGCCGGGGACGTCGCAGGCTCGTTCCGCCTGCTGAAAGCGTCCGTCGTCGTCGGAGAGCCGATCGTCGTCGAGTTCACGGTCACGAACGGGCGCAATGCGTCGTTCGCGTTCTCCGAGGGCGGTGACTACCGTGGCACACAGCGCCACGCCCGGTACTCCTTCCGGGTCGTGGATGCGGCCGGGCGCGACTTCACCCGTGCACCCGAGGGAGACGAGGGAGGAAAGGGGCGCGAGATCCAGCTGGCGCCGGGGCAGACGTTCCGCTCGTGGCAGCTGCTCAACGGATGGGTCCACCTGTTGCCCGTCGGGACGTACCGTGTCCACTGCGAGCGCAAGCTCGGGCCCGATGGAGGGCCGGCCGCCGCCAAGACGGAGGCGGCTCCTACGCCCGTTCTCGTCGCGCAGGACCACACGCTCGAGGTTTCCCCGTACGCCAAGGAGGCGATCGTGGCCTCCGTCGCGGCCCTGCACGTGGTGGACGCCTCGGCGAGGGAGGGCGTCGAGACGTTCTTCGGCGTCCCCGTGGAGTGGGCCGTCGCCGACCTGAATGCGAAGCTCGAGGCCGGAGGCGTCTATGTTGGCAAGGACGCCGAGTTCGAGACGGCGGTGCTCGACACCCTGCCGACCGTCTGGGACGACCGGCTGTTCGTCGAGTATGGCTTCCGGGCCAACCGCAACTGGGTGACGCCCGGCACGTCCGAGCCCTTCGAGCTCACGTTCACGGCGCGCAACAACGGCCGGACGCCCCTACCGCACCGCTTCGACGAGTCGGCCCTCGTCGTCAACGGCACCGTGCTGCCGCGGTGGTCGACTGGCGTCCGCGATCTGCTGAGGGAGCGCAAGAAGGCGGCGACGCTGGCCCCCGGCGCCGTGGTGGAGCTCGTCGTGAGCTGCGACGACCTGGTTCCGCCCCGGGGCACCGCGTCGATCGAGTGGACGCTCGGGCGCGTGAAGCGATCGATCGAGCTCCGGGTGGGGCGGTGAGCGAGTCCGTCGCGCCCTGCTCAGACCCACGTGGGGACGGAGTGGGAGCCCGGCCGGTCTCAAGAAACGTGAATTTCGCGCCGCCGAAGGCGTCACGCCGTCGAGAAGGACGTCAGCGCGAGTTGCCGCACGTTCGGCGCGCGGGGGGTGCGTTCGAGGGACCAAGAGAGGCTCGTGAACGTCATGGAAAGCTCCATCGGGAGTGTTCGTGAATAGTTCGTATCATAGCCACGCCCACCGACAGTCCTATCCACGACCCGGGACCAGGCCGACCAGACCCGCCCACCACCGCACTCAGCGACCTCCGTTCCTGGCGAGGAGGCCTCCGTCAGTCCTTCAGCGCGAAGTCCCGGCGGCGGATGGCCCGGGCGGCGAAGAGGAGGACGGTGACGGCCACGATGGCGCAGATCAGGAGGGCGCTCGACGTCTCGGTCCAGGGCTCCGTGGCGGCCTTCGTGGGACCCTTGCCGGCGAAGGTGAAGCGCTTGGCCTCGTCGATGGCGACCTGGACGCGCGGCGCGAGGGCGGCGAACGCGTCGTCGGCGACCCGGTGGTAGAGGCTGCGGATGTGGTGGGTCAGCGAGAGCTTCTGGATCGCGCCCGGCATGAACTGGAAGAACGACTCGACGACGAAGGTGTAGACGAGGCCCGCCACGAGGCCGCGCTTGAAGAGCGCCGCCAGCGCGTAGTAGACGGCGCCCACGGTGACGACGCCGAGGGCCGCGATGCCCGCGACGGCGCCGGACGTCGCGATGGGGACCGAGACGCCCGAGACGACGATGGTGACGAGCGTCGCGGCGGCGGCCAGGGTCACGGCGGGTGCGAGTCCCGCCGCGTAGCGCGCGAGGAAAATCGTCGTGCGGGAGACGGGGCGCACGAGGAGGAAGGCCAGCGTCTGGTCCTGGATCTCCTCGCCGAACCCTCCTCCCACGAGGGCGAGCGCGAGGAGGGGCACGCCCACGCCGAGGACCGCGACGTCGATCAGCTGCCACAGCTCGAAGGCCGGCGAGCGGCTCTGCGTGCCCGCGAGTCCGACCAGGAGGGCCACCCCGATGGCGAGGACGCCGGCCACCAGGATCTTGCGGCCGCGGAAGGACCGACGCAGCCCCCACGCGAAGACGACGCCGAAGCGCGCCAGGGGAAGGAGGCGGGGCGTGGCCAGGGGCTGGATCACGGTGGGGCTC
>JAYTCP010000261.1:0-3218 GCA_043736435.1 Planctomycetia bacterium
CGGCGGGGGCAGCCCCCGGAGCCCCCGACAGCTTCCTCGCCCTTCCTACTTCTTCTCGCGCGCGATCCTCTGCTCGAGGGCCGAGGCTTCGATCGCGGCCTTGTCGAACAGCGGGCTCACCCGGACCTCGCTCATGCGGATCCGGTCGTAGGCGGCGAGCGCCTCCGGGAGCTTGTCCTGCTTGAGAAGGGCCTTCGCCTCGGCGAGGGCCTTCTCCTGGGACGACAGCACCTCGTCGAGGGACCTCTTCGCCGACGGGACCTTCCCGATCGCGTCCTCCAGGGACTTCGCCATCTTCCCGGGGCTCGACAGGGCGCCGATCAAGACGAGGGGCTTCGTCGTGTCGGCGCCGTAGACCGCGAACACGGGCTTCTCGCCCGCGCCGAGGACCGCGAGCATCCGCGGGTCGGAGGAGGACATGTCCACCTGGACGCAGCGGAAGAGACGGCCCCAACGCGCGACCTGCTCGTCGTCGAGGACCTTGAGGCACAGCGTTGCGAAGCGCTTGCCGTCCACGGGATCCTCGTGGGGCCAATGGAAGTAGACGAGGGTGGGGCGCAGGTCGGCGCGGAGCGCGGCCTCGTCCATGCCGAGGCAGTGACGGACGTGCTCCTCGGGGGAGAGCGCCTTCGCCTCGGCCGCCTGGGGATCATTCGACGTCGTGGCCCGCAGGCGGTCCACCTTCGCCTCGACCCACTCGAACCACGTCATGCGCGGGAGGCTGACCGACGAGCGCCCGCGGCCCGTGCCGCCACCGCCGCCGAAATCACCTCCGCCGCTCGGGGTGGGCACGCTGCCCGCATCGGGCCCCGTGGCCGCCGCCGCCGCCGCGCCGCGGGCACCCGGCCCGCTGCTCGCGCCTCAGCAGCCGCCCTCGAGCCTCGGAGCCCCGCAGAGCACGATCGTCGCGGGGACGAGCCAAACGGCCAAGGATCGCATGTGCATGACGGAGCCTCCGACCACGATCAAACCCGATCGGTGCGCCCGCGCAAGGGGCGAATCCTCACCCCGGGAGGCGGAAGACGGCGGCGAAACCCCCGTCCTGGTCGACCGTCGGAAGCGCCTCGAAGCCGACGAGCCGCTCGAGGGAGGGGTGCGCTGCCCGCAGGGCGTCGACCACGTCGACGTTCTCCTCGGGCTCGATGCTGCAAGTGGAGTAGACGAGTCGCCCCCCCGGTCGCACGAGGGGCAGCACCCGCTCGAGGAGGGCGCGCTGCGCGGCGGCGAGGGAGGCCACGTCCTTCGCGCGCAGGCGGTCGCGCACCTCGGGCCGTCGGCGCAGGACCCCCGTGTTCGAGCAGGGCGCGTCGACCAGCACCCCGTGGAACGACGACGGGGCGAAGGGCAGCGGCCCCGTCTCGGGAACCTCCACCACGCGGGCGCGGGGGCCGCCCTCGAGCGAGGCGCGGGAGGCGAGGGTCGCCGCCAGCGCCGCGACCTTCTCGGCGGACACGTCGCACGCGACGACCTCGCCGCGCTCGCCGAGGAGGTCGAGCAGATGGAGCGTCTTCCCGCCCGGCGCGGCGCAGAGGTCGAGGAGGCGATCCCCCGCGTGAGGGTCCAGCAGCGGCGCCACGCGCTGGGCGGTGCCGTCCTGCACGAACGCCCGCCCCTCGCGCACCGGGGCCAGGGCGGCGGGGTCGCCGTCGTCGATGAGCACCTCGTCGGGCCCCGCGCCCGGTCGCGCGCGCACGCCCGCGAGGGTCAGCTCGGCCGTCAACGACTCGCGGCGGCCTGGCGGCGCACGCAGCGAGAGCGGCGGCCGCGAGATCCCCACCTCGAGGATCGTACGCACGAGCGGCGCCGGGTGGCGACCGAGCCAGCGGGCCACCAGCCAGGCCGGGTGGGAGAAGCGGGCGGCGGCATTGCCCACGGGGTCGGTGGCGGGATCGGGGAAGACCGCGCGGCGGAAGCGCAACGGCGTCGATCCCGGCCGGGGCACGTCCCGGCGGGGATCCTCCGCGTCGACGGCGGGGCCGAGGACTCCGCGCTGTAGGCCGCGGAGCGTGCCGTTCACGAAGCCGGCGAACCGGGGGTTCGTCCGCTCCTTGGCGAAGCCCACCGCAGCGTTCACGGCGGCGTGGGCCGGGATGCGCTCGAGGAAGAGGAGCTGGTACAGGCCGGTCCGAAGCGCCACGCGCACCGCGGGGTCGAGGCGGGGCAGGGCCACCTTCGAAGCGGTGGCGAGGACGGCATCGAGGGTCCCCCGGCGACGCGTGACGCCGTAGACGATCTCGGTCAGGAGCGCCCGATCCCGCGGGTCCCGGACCTCCTCGCGGACGCGCTCGATCGCCTCCTTCGCGTAGGAGGACCCCGACTCGACCGTTAGGAGCGCGTCGGCGGCAAGGGTGCGGACGTCGGCCATGCGGCGACCCTACCCGGGCGTACCCGCGGCAGCGCGCTGCGCACGGGGGTGCGGGACCGGGGAGGATGTGCTAGACATCCACCCCTCTCGACACCCGGAGACCGGTCCCTCCATGGCGAACTCCTCCTCCCGCGGCCCCTCTCGCGGCGCCGTCCCTGCCCGTGGCAATTCCCGCAGCGGCGGCGGAGGGGGCGGCGGCTCGAACAACGCGGTCGCCTACGTCGTGGCGGTCGGCGTCCTCGGGCTGATCATCGGGCTCGTGGTCATGATGTCGGGAAAGAAGGACACGCCGAAGCCGAAGCCTCCCCCGCCCCCGACCGCGCCCGTGGTCCCGGTCAAGCCCCCCGCCCCGAACGCCCCCCCGTACCCGACGGTCCCGGCAGCCCGGCTCGAGGAGGCCCGCACGCTCGTCGCCAGCTTCGACGCCGACGCCGCGAAGGCGAACAAGCTCTACGACGAGAGCATCCGGGCGAAGAAGGAGGGCGACGACGCCCTGTGGCAGAGCAAGCTGAAGGAGGCCCGTGGGCTCCTCGAGGGCATCAAGGACCAGTGGAACGACTTCATCTCGCGTCTGCCGAGCAGCAAGGACTACGACGAGGAGGCGGTCGCCCGGCACTACTTCGAGCGCGAGGGCGGCAAGGTGACACAGCTGATCAAGAAGCTCGCGGCGATGAAGAGCGACGAGCGCTGATCGCACCCCCCCCGCCCGCGGGCGGGTCGAGGCTTCCGTGAACCCGCTGCTCTACAACACGAACGGGCTCGCGTTCCACCGCCTCGACGACGCCGCGCGCCTGCTCGCCTCGCTGGGCTACGACGGCGTGGCCTTGACGCCCGACGTCCACCACCTCGACCC
>JAYTCP010000262.1:0-9253 GCA_043736435.1 Planctomycetia bacterium
TTCGAGGACGACGTGAGCCTGATCGTCGCGCGCTTCGATCCCACCGCCGTCTCGACGGCGCCCACCGGCGCCGCGCCCGCCGGCATGGGCGTCGCGCCGACGCCCGCACTGTCGGTCTCGACCGTCACGGGGTTCTCGCTCCCCACGCTGCCCCCCGCGTCGTCGTCGACCTTCGGCGCGGTGCCGGCCCCCCGCGAGACCGCGGGCGCGGCCCGCTGAGCCGCGCCGTGGGCGCCGAGCCTGCCACCGAGGGCGTCGTCTACGAAGCCTACGACCGCGCGAAGCACGGGGACGGCCCCGCGCACGTGATCGAGGACGTCTACCGCGAGTTCCGGTTCACGTGGCAGCCCGGCGGCTACCACTGGGACGTCCTCCACCCCGAGCAGGCCTATCCGCCCCCGGACGCGCTCTTCGACGTCGCAGTCGTGAACGGCGAGGTCGTGGGCACCGTCGGCGGCACGGCCCGGCAAGGCGTCGCCGAGCTGGCGAGGCTCTACCTCTACGACCGATGCCGCGGCCGCGGCATCGGCCGCGTCCTCCTCGAACGCTTCCTCGCCTGGGCGCGCGCCCGCGGCTGCACGCGCGCGGTCCTCTGGTCCGACAAGCGGTTCGCCGACGCGCACCGCCTCTACTCGCGTGCGGGCTTCCGCGTGATGTCCGAGCGCGTCTGCGACGACCCGGACAAGTCGCCGGAGTGGGGCATGACGCTCGAGCTCGCGTGACGGTGAATTGGATGCCGGTAGCGTCGGTCGGAGGAGACCGCAACACGGGCGCGGGTCGCCACCCGCATCACGGGCGTGCCGGGGAGCGGGCTCGCCCGCCGGCGGGGAAGATCCCCTCCAGCGTGCTGCGGACCGCGTCCCCCGAGAAGTGCCTCGCAACGTGACGCCACGATGCGTCCGAGAGCCGTTCCCAGAGCAGAGGGTCCTGGTGGAGCCGCACCACGGCCGCCCCGAACGCGTCCGGTTCGTCGACCACCCAAGCGTGCTCTCCGTCGACGAGCCGGAGGCCTTCCGAGCCCACGGTGGTGGTGACGACCGGCAGGCCGAAGGACATGGCGTGCCCGATCTTGCCCTTCATCCCGGCGCCGTACCGGAGAGGGGAGACGAAGACGCGGGAGCGCTCGAAGTACGGCGCGGGGTCGGGCACGTGTCCGACCACCCGCACGTTCGCGGAGCCCAGCCGCTCCACCTCTGGCGTCGGCTTGCTCCCCACGACGTGGAACACCACGTCCGGAAGGCGCACGAGGATCCTCGGCAGGATCTCCCCGACGAACCAGCACACGGCGTCCACGTTCGGCCGATGCTCGAATCCGCCTATGAAGAGGAGGTCACGTCGCCCGGAAAGGGGCTTCCGCCACGGCGAAACCTCGTGGATGTTGGGGACGACCTCGACCCGCGCCCGGGGAACCTCCGCGAGCAACGTGGAGCGCTCCTGCTCGGTGATCGCGAGCGTCAGGTCGCACCCCGCGACGTTGGCCCGCTCGAGGCTCCGGACGAGGTCGGCCTCCTCGCGGAGGGCCGGATCGCCGGTCAGTCGGGCGGCCCGCGACAGCCGGATCCAGTGCAGGTCCACCGTGTCGTAGATCACCGTCGCCTGCGGGGCCAGCGCGCGGACCTGCGGGAGGAAGCGGTGCCCCTGCCACGGCCGGGACAGGACGGCGTAGCGGTAGCTCGTCCCTTCGTCGCGGAGATGGGCTTCCGTCGCGTCCAGGCCGTGGAGGATCGTCGATGCGCGCAGCCCGGGCGTCACGATCCCGGGCTCGCCCCCATGGGCCACGAACGTCACCTCGTGACCGAGGTCGACGAGCAGGTTCACGATCGCAAGCATCCGCACGGAGCCGGAGTCCTGGTCGGGGGTCGGCATCTTGTGGTCGACCACGAGCACCCGGTCGCGCAAGACGTTCGAGGGTCGGGGGACCTCGCATCGGGTTGACGAGGAGACGGGCATCCGTCGCTCGTTCGTCCGACGGCGAGGGGTGTCCGACATCCGTGAGGCTTCCCGGGGTCGAGGCGGGCGAGGCGGGCGAGGCGGGCGAGGCGGGCGAGGCGCGCAGGTCCGGCGTGGCGCGACGCGAGTGTATCGCCCGCCGGGCCTGGCTTGCCAGCGGGGCCGGCTTCCGAGTTCGACGCCACCTGTAGCTGCCCCCGGGGGAGTCGGCATCGAAGGGGCGGCACCCCACCGCGTTCGGTGGGAGGAGTCCCCTTCCTTGACGTCGCACGAAGAGCACCACCGCGGACCGACGCCCCCTCGCGGATGGCGTCCGGGGCCGCTCTACATCGTGGCTGCGGCCTTCGCGATCCTACTGGTCCTGACTTGGCTCCTCTTCTTGGTGCCCGGGTCGGAAAGGGCCGTGGACCCCAAGCCGCGCACGCTCGTAGAGCCCGCCGCACCGGCTCGTTGAGGACGCCGGCCGGCCCCCCCGTCCCCGTGGCAGGCATGGCCCGGGGCAGGCATGTCCCCGGGGCAGGCATGGCCGTTTCCCGGGGATTCGCGGAGGATGGGCACCCGCCCCACGCACCGGGGGCATCCCCCCGTGGATCCATGGGCCTCGATCTCGACCTCCCCCGCGCGACCTGCATCGCCCTCGAGACGGCCCTAGCGTGCGAGTGGATCGAGGCCGACGGCATCGGCGGATACGCCGCCTCGACGCCGCACCTGTGCCCGACGCGGCGTCAGCACGGACTCCTCGTCGCCCCTGCCGGCGCGGACGGCCGACGGCACCTCTTCCTCTCCCGCTACGAGGAGACCCTCGAGGTGGACGGGCACCGGTTCCCGCTCTCCCTCGGCCGGTATCCCGACCTCTTCTCTCCGCACGGGCACCTCGCGATGGAGCGCTTCTCGCCGCGCCCGTTCCCCGTCGCAACGTACCGGATCGGCGGAGCGACCCTCACGCGGGAGATCCTCCGCTTGCGCGGCGCGCCGACGGTGCTCGTGCGATGGACGCTCTCGGGGGCGCCGCGCGGAGCCACGCTCCGGCTGCGCCCGCTCCTCCCCTTCCGCGACGCGGATGCGCTCACCCACGAGAACGGGGCGCTCTCGCCCCGCAGCGAACGGGTGGGACGCTTGCTCCGGCTGCGCCCGTACCCCGAGCTGCCCCCGATCTCGTTCACGGTGGGCGGAGGCGGCTGGCGCTTCGACTCCGATCCGACGTGGTACCGCCGCATCGAGCTCCAAGCCGACCTCGCCCGCGGGTACGAAGGGCACGAGGACACCTTCTCGCCCGGGTCGATCCTCGCCGAGCTCGCCCCCGACCGCGGCCTCGTCGTCGCGGCGTCGATCGCCGAGCCCCCCGTCGATCCCGCCGCCGAGTTCGACGCGGAGGCCGCTTCCCGACGCGCGGCGGACGTCGCCGCCTCCGCCGCGGGAGCCCTGCGCGGAGTCCTCGCGGCCGGGGCCGACCGCTATCTCGTGCGTCGCGCCGACGGCACGGTCGGCGCCATCGCCGGCTTCCCCTGGTACTCCGAGCGCGCCCGCGACGACGCGATCGCGCTGCCCGGTCTCCTGCTCTCGCTCGGCCGCGCCGACGACCTGCTCGACTCCGCGATCGCGCTCCTCGCGCGGGCGGGCGACGATCCCCTGGCGCCCGACGCAAGTCTCTGGGCCGCCCTCGCCTCGCGGCGCGCGGAGCTCGCTGGAGCCTCCTCCGCCCACGTGCGCGGGGCCCTCCTCGAGGCGCTCGTCGACGTCTCGAAGGCGTTCGTCACCGGCCGCATCCCCGGCGTGACCCCCGACGACGCGGGGCTGCTCCGGCTGGACGCGTCCGGCCCCCCCCGGACGTGGATGGACGCGGCCCTCGAAGGCCGGTCCACGGCGCCCCGGGGGGCGTATCCGGTCGAGGTGGAGGCCCTCTGGATCTTCCTCGAGGCCTACCTGGGCGAGTTGCACGCCCGCGCGGATCACGCGAGCGACGCCCGGTCGCATCGCGAGCGCGCGCGCAAGGCGGGAGCCGCCTTCCACGACCGGTTCTGGATGCCCGGACCCAGGCACCTCGCCGACACTTGGGGTGACATGGGTCCCGATGCCACGATCCGGCCGAACATGGTGATCGCCGCCGCCCTCGAATGGAGTCCCCTGTCCCGCGCGGAGCGCCGGGACGTGGTGTCGTGCGCCGAGGGGGCGCTCCTGACGCCCGTCGGCCTGCGCACCCTCGCACCCGCCCACCCGGCGTACGCGCCCCGGGCCGAGGGCTCCATCGCGGATCGCGAGCGCGCCGCGTGCCAGGGCCCGGTCCGGCCGTGGCTCCTCGGCCCCTTCGTCGAGGCCTCGCTGCGCGCCTTCGGGCACGCGCGGTCCGTGCGGACCCGCCTCCTCTCGATCCTCGACGGTCTCGCACCGGCCGTGCGCACGGGCGGTCTCGGACACCTGCCCGAGCTCTTCGACGGCGATCCGCCCCACCGCCCGGGCGGGGCGTTCGCGTTCGCCCCGAGCGACGGCGAGGTGCTGCGGGCGTACGCGCTCCTGGACTCGAAGAGCCCGGGAAGGTCGGGGCGCCCGTGACGGCCGCCGCACCCGTCAGGGTCCTGATGCTCGGCTGGGAGTTCCCGCCCCACATCAGCGGGGGGCTGGGGACCGCGTGCCAGGGCCTCGTCCGGGGACTGGTCGCCCGCGGCGTGGACGTGACCTTCGTCGTGCCCCGCGCGTTCGGCGACGAGGACGGAGGCGGCGCGCGCATCGTCGGATGCAACGAGGTCCCGCTCGACGAGCCCGTCGCGCCTGCCCCCGCGCCCTCGGGGCTCGCGTCGCCGGACGAGGCCGCCCCCCCCGCCGCGGCGCGCTCCTCCGGTCCCACCGCCTTCGAGGTCTCTCCCTCCCCCGCCGCCCCCCCCCTCTTCCGCACGATCTCCATCGACAGCCCCCTCTCTCCCTATCTCTCCGAGACGACGTACGCCGAGCGACTGCGCGGCCTCCGTCCCGCCATGGCGCAGCCCGAGCCGGCCCCCGCGCCGGCCGCCGCGCCCGCCGCGACCGCCGTCGTGGAGGCCCCGCCCCCCGCCGACGCCGGCCCGCGCCGCATGGAGCTCGCGAAGCGCCCGCTCGCGTTCTCGGGCTTCTACGGCCCCGACCTGATGGCGGAGGTCGCACGCTACGCGCGGGTCGTCGAGCACCTGGCGAGGACCCTCGACGTGGACGTGATCCACGCCCACGACTGGATGACGTGGCCCGCCGCCATCGCCGCGAAGGCGGTGACGGGCAAGCCGCTCGTCTGCCACCTCCACGCATGCGAGTACGACCGCAGCGGCGACACGCCCAACCTCGAGATCCGCGACGTCGAGCAGCGCGGGTTCGACGCGGCCGACGTGATCGTGTGCGTGAGCCACTACACCGCCGGGATCGTGCGCAAGCGCTACCGCGTCGACCCCGACAGGCTCCGCGTGGTCCACAACGCGGTCACGCAGCGCGAGCAGGTCGAGGGCTGGCACGTCGAGCGCACGATCACCGACCCGCTCGTGCTGTTCCTCGGGCGCGTCACGTTCCAGAAGGGCCCCGTCTACTTCCTCGAGGCCGCGGCTCGCGTGGCCCGCGTGCTGCCCCGGGTGCGGTTCGTCATGAGCGGCAGCGGCGACATGCTGCCGAAGATGATCGAGCTCGCCGCGTCCATGGGGCTCGCGAAGAACGTGCGGTTCACGGGCTTCCTCCAGGGGGCGGACGTCGAGCGCATGTACGCGCTGGCCGACCTCTACGTGATGCCCTCGGTGTCGGAGCCGTTCGGCATCTCGCCGCTCGAGGCCATGGCGTCCGACGTCCCCGTGATCGTCTCGCGGCAGAGCGGCGTCTCCGAGGTGCTCAAGAGCGCGCTGAAGGTCGACATCTGGGACGTGGAGGACCTCGCCGACAAGATGCTCGCGCTCCTCCTCCGCCCGTCGCTCCGCGACGCGCTCACCTCCGAGGGCCGCGAGGAGCTGAAGACGCTGCGGTGGGAGCGCCGCGCCGCGGAGCTCGAGGGCATCTACGCGGGCCTGCGTCGATGACGTCGGTCGTCTTCTACTTCCAGGTGCACCAGCCCTTCCGGCTGCGCCGCTACACGTTCTTCGACATCGGGTGCAACGGGAACTGGTTCGACGACGTCGAGAACGAGCGCATCCTGCGCCGGGTCGCCGAGCGCTGCTACGTGCCGATGAACGCCCTCCTCCTGCGGGCCGTCGAGCGCACGGAGGGCCGCTTCCGCTGCGCGTTCTCCGTCAGCGGCACCGCGCTCGACCAGATGGAGGCCTGGGCGCCCGAGGCCCTCGAGGGCTTCCAGGCGCTGGCGCGGACGGGGTGCGTCGAGTTCCTCGCCGAGACCTCGCACCACGCCCTGCCGTTCCTGACCGACGCCGAGGAGCTGGCCGAGCAGATCACGGCGCAGGCCGCCCGCATCGAGCGCACGTTCGGCCGACGCCCGACGACGTTCCGCAACACGGAGCTCGTGATCGACGAGTCCGTGGCGAAGGTCGCGGAGTCGCTCGGGTACACGGCGATGCTCGGCGAGGGCGCCGACCACCTCCTCGGGTGGCGCAGCCCGGGACGCACCTACCGCGCGGAGGGCTGCACGAGCCTCCAGCTCCTGCTGCGCTCGTACCGGCTCGCCGACGACATCGCGTTCCGGTTCAGCAACCGGTCGTGGGCCGGCTGGCCCCTGACCCCCGCGACGTTCGCCGCCTCCCTCGCCGCGGTCCCGGACGACGACGAGCTCGTCGGCCTGTTCATGGACTACGAGACGTTCGGCGAGCACCAGTGGAAGGAGACGGGGATCCTCGACTTCATGGAGGGCCTGCCCGAGGCGGTCCTCGCACACGGGCGCCTCGACTTCGCCACGCCCTCGCAGGTCGTGGCCCGCACGACGGCCAGCTCGACGCTCTCGATCCCCCACCCGGTGTCGTGGGCCGACGCGGAGCGCGACCTGACGGCGTGGCTCGGCAACCCCATGCAGCGCGCGGCGAACCTCGCGCTCTACGGCCTCCTGCCCGCCGTCAAGCGCACGGGGCGCGCCGACCTGCTCGAGGGGTGGCGGCGGCTCTCGACGTCGGACCACCTCTACTACATGTGCACGAAGTGGTTCTCCGACGGCGACGTCCACAAGCACTTCAGCCCGTACTCGACGCCCCACGACGCGTTCATCGCGTTCATGAACGTCCTCGACGACCTCGAGCGACGCGCCTCCGCGTCGGGCGCGGCCGCGGCCCTCGCCACGGTCCCGACGCCGATGGGACGCCGCTCGCCCACGGCGGGGGCTGCGCCGACGGCGGGCGCCCCGGCTGCGCCCGAGGCTCCGTTCGTGCTCGGCCCGTTCCCCGCGGCCCGCGACCGCGCGGCGCTCCCCGCACCCGACGCCCCGGCGCGGCCGACGTCCTCTCCCCGTGCGACGGGCTCAGGGCCTGCGATCCTCGTCGGGCCCTTTGGGCCCGAGAGCCCGACACCCGCAGGCCCTCCGTCGACGTCACCGCCCCGGACGCCCGCCCCCGCGAAGTCCCCCGCCCGCCGTCCGGCGACGGACCGGAAGGTCCCCCGGGACGGATAGGCTTCGCGCCCTCCGCGCGGGCGCTCCCGTCGCACGCGGCGCCCGCCGCTCCCCGCGTTCCCCGAGGTCCCCGTCCTGTCTCCGACCTCCCTGCCGTCCCTGACGCTGTTCGACGTCGCCTGGGAGGTCGAGGACCCCCTCGGCGGGCGCTCGGGCGCGGTCGCGACCGCGGCGCGTGCCTGGACGCGGCGGCTGAACGACCACTACGTGCGCATCGAGCCGTGGCGCCTGGCCGATGCATGGCGCGCCCCGCGCTTCGACGACGAGCCCGGCTTCGAGGCGTTCGGGGCGTCGTGTCGCGCGGTGGGCCTGCCCGTGCGGATCGGGCGCGCGCGCATGCCCGGGAGCCCGCGCACGATCCTGGTCGACGCCTCCGGCCTCGTGGCCCGCAAGGACGCGATCCTCACGCGGCTGTGGGACGCCTTCCGGGTGGACAGCCTCCTCGGCGAGTGGGACTACGTCGAGCCCGTCCTGTTCGGGACGGCCGCCGGCCTCGTGATCGAGCGATGGACCCAGGAGATCGGGGCCACCCCCGCGACGTGCCCGCCGGAGGCGACGGTCGCCCGCTTCCACGGCTGGTCCGCGGCGGCGGGCATTCTCGAGCTCGCGGCGAAGGCGCCGTCGGTCGGGACGGTCCTGTCGCTCGAGGGCACCATGCTCGGGCGCGCGCTCGCGGGCGCGGGGAGGCCGCCCGAGCAGGGCGTGCCTCCCGGCGCCACCCCCGAGAGCGAGGCCGAGGCGCTCGGCATCCGCTCGAAGCACTCGCTCGAGGCGGCGTGCGTGCGCGCGTGCGACGTGCTCGCCGCCACCAGCGACTCCGCGGGCGACGAGGTCGAGGCGCTCCACCACCGCCGCCCCGACGTGATCGCCCGCGACACCGTGGCGCCCGACGTCCTCGACGAGCTCCTGCCGACGCCGTCGCGCGCGGTGGCCCGCGAGGCGCTCCTGCGGCTCGCCGCGGCGATGACCGGCGAGGACGCGCGCGACGCGTTCCTGGTCGCGACGGCGGCCCCGTACGAGCCCCACACCTCGGGGCTGGACGTCCTCCTCGACGCGCTCGGCCGCCTGCACCGCGGGCCGGGACGGCGCATCGTGCTGTTCGCGACGGCGCCCGCCGGGACCGCGGGCCCCCGCCGGGAGCTCCGGCGACGCCTCGCGAAGGGCGAGGGCGTCGGGCAGCCGAGCCTCGGCTCGTCCACGCACGCGAGCTTCGAGCCGTCGTCCGATCCCGTGGAGCAGCGCGTGCGCGCCCTCGGGCTCGACGATCCCTCGGGGCGCGTGCGGGTCCTCCACGTGGGAGGGCCGCTCGACGGGCTGCCCGGGCTCGAGGCCCTCCCCTCGGCGGCGGCGATCACGCACGGCGTGGACCTCGCCGTGATGCCCGCGTTTCGCGGCGCCGGCGGAGCGCGAGCCCTCGAGGCCCTCGCGCTCGGCGTCCCCGCGTGGACCACCGACCGCACCGGGCTCGGCGCCCTCGCCCTCGAGCTGGGCGCCGCCGCGACGCCCGGCCTCCGCGTGCTCCCGCGCAAGGGTCGCACCGAGGGCGAGGTGATCGGCGGCCTCGCCGACGCGCTTCGTGACGCGACGGCGACCGACGCCCCGCCCCCGCCGCCCCCGGAAGCCTGCCTCGCGACGGCCGAGCGCCTCGGCGGGCCCGACCGTTTCGTCGCGCAGGCCGCCGCCGTCTCGCAGGCCGCGGCGCGCGCGCGCGACCGCGAGCTCGGCGGCGCCCGCGCGGTGTCGCTGGCACCC
>JAYTCP010000263.1:0-2063 GCA_043736435.1 Planctomycetia bacterium
TCGCCCGAGCGTAGATCGGGTCCTGCTCGGGCACCAGGCCCACGCGGCGCATCACCTCGGGATGGTCGAACGGGGCGAGGCCGCAGACGAGGGCCGTCCCGATGCTCGGGTGGAGCATGCCGGTGATCACCTTGATCAGGCTGCTCTTGCCCGCTCCGTTGGGCCCGAGGAGGCCGGTGACGCCGGGGCCGAACTCGGCGGAGACCTCGTTCACGGCGAGGACGTCGCCGTACCACTTCGAGACGTGGTCGAGGGAGATCGTCGGAGGGGCGCCGGTCACGACGTCACCTCCACCGTGCTCGCGCGGCGCAGCACCACGAACGACGCAAGCCCGATGGGGAGCAGGAGCATGACGTACGCCCAGAGTGGCGAGGGGAGCGCGCGCGTCTGGTCCCGGGCGAACTCGACGGCGCGGTCGCCGAGCATGTGCTCGAACACGACGCGCACGTCGGCGGTGAGCGCCAGCGCCCGGAGGCCCGGGGGCCCTCCGTTCGGCATCGCGTGCGAGATGCCGGAGACGATGCTGCCGCCGACGAAGACCGCCGCACCCAGGATGAGGGCGGGGATGCGGCGGCCGGTGAGCGTGGAGACGAGGAGGGCTACGCTCGAGTAGGAGAGTGCCATGAGAGTCCACGTCCCGAGGATCGCCAAGAGCAGGGGGATCTGCCGCGCGAGGAACGGGAGCATCTCGTCCGACGGTTGGAGGAGCGCGTCGAACAGGACGAGGAAGAGCAGCGGGCCGAGGACGGACCACGCGAGGGTCGCCACCGGGATCAGCATCTTGCCGATCAGGTAGTCGAGCGGGGTGATGGCCCGGACGAGGTAGAGCGGCAGCGCACGGGTGCGCAGATCCTCGGCGATGAGGCCGCTGGCCACGAACACGGCCAGGAGAGGCACGAGGAACGAGATGGATCGCACGAAGAAGAACGTCACCGTGGCGGTGAGCAGCGAGTCGGCGCCGCCGTCGGTCGAGCGTCCGGTGAAGGCTTTGAGGATCTGCTCGGGGCTGAAGTAGAGCCAGAGGCAGTGGAAGACCAGGATGATCGTGAACAGCAGGGTGAAGCGCCGGAACGCCTTCCCCTTCACGGCGTCGCGGTAGCCCTCCGACAGGATCGGGAGCCAGCGCGGCCCCTTGCCGTCGAGGCCCTGCTCGTGCGTGCGGTAGCCGCGAGCGTACAGCGTCACGCGAAACCTCCGGACGGGCCGTTGCCTGGAGCGCCGCCGTCGGTCCCGCGCGCGCCGAGGGGTGCGGGGGCGGGGCCGTCGCCGAGGAGGCGGTGGAACACGTCCTCGAGGCGCTCGACCACCGGTGTCACGCTGCGCACGCGCGCGCCGGCCGCGCGAGCGGCCGCCAGCACGCGGGCGGGCCCGTCGACGGGGCCCGCGTCGACCACGCGGAGGAAGCGCGGGCGGCCGTCGGCGTCGAGGCCGTCGGCGGCGTCGCCCCCTCCGCCCCCGCCGCCCCCGGAACCTCCCCCCGCGGCCGCGTCGATCCCGAGCTTCCTCTCGCGCGCGGCCTTGTCGAAGGCGTCGCCCTCGCCCTCGCCCTCGACGCGGTAGCGCCCGGTGGCGCCCGCGAGGTCTTCCAGGCGGAACGAGCCCCGGAGTCGGCCCTTGTCGAGGACGAGCACGCCGTCGGCCACCTTCTGGACGTCGGGCAGCATGTGGGAGGACCAGACCACGTGCTTGCCGTGGTCCTTCGAGAGGCTGCGGATGAGCTTTAGGAACTCGTCGCGGCCCGCGGGGTCCATGCCCGACACGGGCTCGTCGAGGAAGAGCAGCGCGGGGTCGTGGACGAGGGCCTGCGCGAGCTTCAACCTCTGGCGCATGCCCGTCGAGTACTCCTCGCCGGCGCGGTAGAGGGCGTCGGTGAGGCCGACGTAGTGGAGGCACTCGTGGGCGCGGCGCAGCGCGTGGCGGCGCGACATGCCCGTGAGCTGGCCGAGGTAGCGGACGGCGGTGACGCCGCTCATGCGGGGCAGGAGCGAGTCGGACTCGGGCATGTAGCCGACGCGGCGGCGGATCTCGAGGCGGTCGCGGCGCGCGTCGAGGCCCAAGACCGT
>JAYTCP010000264.1:0-5535 GCA_043736435.1 Planctomycetia bacterium
CCTACTGCTACGCGCGGCCTTCGCACCAGTATCTTGGCTTCGGCGCCGGCACCGACTTCGAGCGCAAGATCGTCGTGAAGGTGAACGCGCCGGAGGTCCTGCGCCGCGAACTGGGCCGCCCGTCGTGGAGGGGCGACGAGATCGCGTTCTCGGGCAACACCGACTGCTACCAGCCGCTCGAGGCCTCCTACGGCCTCACCCGGCGCTGCCTCGAGGTCTGCCGCGACTTCCGCAACCCCGTCGGCGTCATCACGAAGGGCGTGCTCGTGCGCCGCGACGTCGACGTGCTCCGAGACCTCGCCCGCGTCGCGCGCGTGCGCGTGCACGTGAGCATCCCCGTGCTCGACCCGGTGATCTCCCGCGCCCTCGAGCCCGGCCCCGCCTCGCCGATGCGCCGCTTCGAGGCCATGAAGGCGCTCGCCGACGTGGGCATCCCCGTGGGGCTCTCCCTCGCGCCGGTCATCCCAGGTCTCAACGACCGTGACATCCCCGAGCTCCTCGAGCGGGCGCGCGACGCCGGGGCCACGACCGCGTTCGTCACCCTGATCCGCCTGCCTGCCGAGGTGCTGCCCGTCTTCCGCGAACGGCTCGAGGCGGAGCTGCCGCTCTCCGTCGCCAAGGTGTTCGGCCAGATCCGCGACGTGCGCGGCGGTCGGCTCAACGACGCGGCGTTCGGCGCGCGCATGACGGGCAAGGGCCCGCGGTGGCAGGTAGTCGAGGATCTGTTCGCGGTCCATTGCCGACGTCTGGGCCTCAACCGCGACGATCCGGTCGCAGGGCCCGAGGTGCGCACGTTCCGGCGGCCGTCGGCGCAGGGGACGTTGTTCGACCTCGGACCGGACGACGGAAAATCCCCGGCGCGCTGAGGGCCGGCGTGGGGAAGCGTCCCGACCCGAACCGTCCGGCATCGCCTCGCGTGACGCCGGCCCGCCCTGCGACCATGGGCCCATGGCCCCTCCGCGCGACGCCCGCCCCGTCCTCGTCACCGGGGCGACGGGATATGTGGGGGGGCGGCTCGTCCCGCGGCTGCTCGAAGCGGGATGGCGCGTGCGCGCCGTGGCCCGCGACCTCGGGAAGCTCCGGGGGCGCGCGTGGGCCGCGCACCCGCGGCTCGAGGTCGCGCAGGCCGACGTCCTCGAGGAAGCGCAGCTGACCGAGGCAGCCCGCGGCTGCGGGGTCGCGTACTGGCTCGTCCACGCGATGAACCCACGGCACGGCGACTTCGCCGACGCGGACCGTCGCTCGGCCGCGGGCATGGCCAAGGTGGCGGCGGCAGTCGGACTCGAGCGCATCGTGTACCTGGGCGGGCTCGGCGAGGACGCGCCCGACCTGTCGGCCCACCTGCGCTCGCGCGCCGAGGTGGGGCGAGTGCTGGCGGAGGGCCCGGTCCCCGTGACCACGTTGCGCGCCGCCATGATCCTCGGCTCGGGAAGCGCGTCGTTCGAGATCCTCCGCTATCTCGTCGACCGGCTGCCCGCCATGGTGACGCCGCGGTGGGTGGGCACCCCGAGCCAGCCCATCGCGATCCGCAACGTCCTCGGCTATCTCCTCGGCGTGCTCGAGCGCCCCGAGACCGCGGGCCGGACCTTCGACATCGGCGGCCCCGAGGTCGTCACGTACCGGGACCTCATGCGCACGTACGCGGAGGAGGCGGGGCTTCGGCGCCGGTGGATCGTGCCCGTGCCGATCCTCTCGCCCCGGCTCTCCTCGTACTGGATCCACCTCGTGACGCCGGTGCCCGCGTCCATCGCGCGGCCCCTCGCCGAGGGGCTGCGCAACCCGGCCGTCTGCCGCGAGGAGTCGATCCGCGCCCTCGTGCCCCAGACGCTCCTCTCGCCGCGGGAGGCGATCCGGCTCGCCCTCGCGCGCCTGCGGTCGGATGCGACCGAGACGAGCTGGACCGACGCGGGGGCCATCCCGCCCGCCGAGTGGAGCGATCCGGGCGACCCCGCGTGGGCGGGCGGCGCCGTGCGCGAGGACGTGCGGCGCATCGTGCTGGACGTGCCCGCGGCTCGCGTCTGGGATCCGATCCGCCGGCTCGGCGGCGCCACGGGCTGGTACCACGGGAACACGCTGTGGACCTTGCGTGGCGTCCTGGACCGCCTCGTCGGCGGCGTCGGGCTGCGCCGGGGGCGGCGCCATCCCGTCGAGGTCCACGTGGGGGACGCGCTCGACTTCTGGCGCGTGCGCGCGGTGGTGCCGGAGCGGCGGCTCCTGCTGGTCGCCGAGATGCGGCTCCCGGGACGCGCCACCCTCGAGCTGCGGCTCGTGCCGCGCGAGGACGGCACCACCGAGCTCGTCCAGACCGCGCGGTTCGAGCCGCGAGGTCTCGCAGGCCTCGCCTACTGGGCCGCGGTCTACCCGCTCCACGGATACGTGTTCCAGGGGATGCTGCGTGGGATCGCGAAGGCGGCGGGCGCGACCGTGCTCGAGGGCCCGGAGACCCCCGCGGTGGCGGACCGCCGGGCGCGGCATCGGGTCCGCCCGGCGGGGTGACCCCCGGCGCTCAGGCTGGCGCGCGCGCGTCCACCCAGCGCGAGAACTCATCCGAGAAGGCGTCGAAGCCCGCGGCGCCGAGCTCGGCGACCGTCTCCTTCCCGTGCACCACGCGGATTCGCGCGTTGAGCCTCGCCGGCCCCTTCGCCTCCGGGATGGACGGCAGGCGCGCGATGGCGGCACGGGCCTGCGTGAGGGCCTCGGGAACCGTCTGGTTGACGCGGTCGGCCAAGGGTGCGGCCGACAGGGGCGATCCCGTCAGCCCGCGCACGAACTCGCCGAACGGCCGGCTGTTCCCCGGGCTCCAGTAGTGCCGGGCGAGGTCCGGGCCGACGCGGGGGTTGTCCACGAGGTGCCCGTCGCGCGCGAGGAAGAAGTTCCTGGTCTGCTCGACGGCCATCTCGGCGAGCACGTAGCCGTGGTAGTAGGCGCTCGACTCGCCTGCGAGCAGGTGGGGGACGGCCAGCACCGGCCGCGGCGAGCCCTGATCGAGGAACAGCATGCGGCGCTCGACGTCGCGCACGAGGGCGAGCACGCGCTCGGGCGTACGCTCCTTCTCGGAGAGCTCGTAGATCCCGCGCTCGGCGTAGCAGACCGCGAGCATGGCGCGCACGACCCACGCCGCGAACGGCTGGCGCACCTCGATCGCCTGCTCGATGCGGGAGAAGGGCATGGGCTCGCCCTCCCGCGTCCGGGCGTAGCGCGTGAGCCAGTCGGCGTCCCCGAGCAGGCTGTCGCAGAACATGCTCTGGGTCTCGGCGAAGCCCACGGAGGTGGGCGCGAACTCCTGGCCGAAGCACGGCGCGGGCATGTCCACGTTGGAGAAGTGCGCGGCGTGGCCGCCCTCGTGGAAGAGCGTCTCCATGGCATTCTGGCCCGAGCCCACCATGCCGGGAATCGCGTTCGCCGTGAAGTGGACCCGCGCCGGCCGTGGCGTGCCGTCGTCGCGCCATGCGACTTCGGGGCCGTGCATGAAGCCGTTCTCGAACTTGCCCACCCGATCCAGGAGGTCGAGGACGAGGGTCGCGCCCCGGTAGTCGATGCCCAGCGCCGCGAACGAGCGGCCCCAGCGCCCGATGGCCTCCGCGAACGGGAAGTAGGGGTCCTGCTCGCGGGTGACGTCGCCGAACGCGAGGTAGTTGAAGTTCCACGGCAGGAGGGCGGACGCCCCCTTCGAGGCCGCGAGCTCCGCGACGGATCGCCGCGCGGCGTCGCGCGTGCGCACCTCGAGCTCGTCGAGCAGCGCGAAGATCTCCGCCTTCGACATCCGCTCGACGCGGCGCGCGGTGCCGTCGTAGTAGTCCTCCCCGCCGAGGAGGCGCCCCAGGCGGTTGCGCTTGCCCACCAGGTCGAGGAAGCCGTGCGCGAGCACGTGCGTCTCGATCGAGCGCATGCCCTCCCACGCCGCCTTGCGGAGCGCCTCGTCCGGCTCGCTGCGCAGCATGGCGGACAGCTTGACGCTCGTGGCGCGCTGGAGCGTCCCGCCGGGGTCCCGGTAGCCGAGCTCCATGGTCCCGCGGGCCCGCTGCACGCGGCCTTCGTCCGCGACGATCTCCTCGGAGAGCGCGCGCGCCTCCGCCGAGTCGAGCGCGTGCGCCGCGAAGGTGTCCACCCACCCGCGCAGCGCCGTCCGCTCGTCGGAGCCGACCGCAGCGTCGCCCTCGGCGCGGGCGAGCTCGGCGCGGGTCCGCGCGAGGCGCTCGGGATCGCACAGGAACCGCGAGACCTCGATGAGGCGGGCGTCGAGCGTGCGCTGCGCCGCTCCGGCGTCGGTCTCGAGGCCCATCTTGGCGGTCCAGAAGGCGTCCTCCTTCGCGGTGTGGAGGCGCGCGTACGTGCGGTTGAGCTCGACGAGGAAGGAGGAGGCCATGGGCTCCTGAACGTACCGCACCCGCCTCGAAGCCACCAGGTGGCGACCTCGCGCCGGCGACCTCGAGCCCGGTACGGTGCGTTCAGGCTCCCCCGAGCACCGACTCCGCCTCGTCGCGCACCGTCGCGTCGGGGTCCGCCGTGCGCAGCCGGTCCGCCAGCGCGCGGGCCCGGGCCGGCTCGAGGCCTCCGAGGGCCCACAGGGCCGCGCCGCGCACCACGGGCTCCCGCTCGTCCTCGATGCGCTCGACGAGGAACGGCACCGTCGCCGTGGCGCCCACGTTGCGCGCCACGATGGCGGCGTTGCGCTGGAGGCCGCGTCGCTTGGGCCGGAGGAGCGGGGTGCGCGCGAAGTGCGCGCGGAACCAGTCGTCCGTCGCGATCCGCAGCGTCGCCACCAGGTCGAGCCGTGGCCCGACGCCGGCCTCGGGGCGCAGCTCCGGCCAGCGCGTCTCCGTCGCGAAGCGGTTCCAGGGGCAGACCTCCTGGCAGACGTCGCAGCCGAACACCCACGGGCCCATGGCCGCGCGCAGCGCGCGCGGGATCGGCCCGCGGTGCTCGGTGGTCAGGTACGAGATGCACCGTCCGGCGTCGAGCTCGTAGGGGGCGACGAATGCATCGGTCGGGCACGCCGGCATGCAGCGCACGCACGAGCCGCACGAGACCGCGGATGTGGACCGCGTCGGCTCGAGGGCGACGTCGAGAAGCAGCTCGCCGAGGAGGAACCACGAGCCCCGCCGCGGGACCAGGAGGTTCGTGTTCTTTCCCCGGAAGCCGAGCCCCGCGCGGGCCGCCGCCGCTCGCTCGAGGATCGGGTCCTCGTCGAGGCACGCGCGCACGCGGAGGGGACTTCGGAGCCGCCGCACCACCTCGGTCGCCAGCCGATCCAGCCGCTCGCCCAGCACGAGGTGATAGTCGCGTCCCCACGCGTAGCTCGCGACGCGCCCATGGCGGCCCTCGGCCACGAACGGCGACACCGAGGCATGGTGATTCACGGCCACGGTGACGATGGAGAGCGCGCCGTCGAGCGCGCTCGCGGGCGAGGAGCGCCCCTCGGGGCGTCGGGCCATCCAGTCCATCCCGGCGTGGTGGCCGCGCTCGAGCCAGCGCAGGAGGGCCGCGTGATCGGACTCGAACGGCGCGACGGAGGCCACCCCGACGACGTCGAAG
>JAYTCP010000265.1:0-2229 GCA_043736435.1 Planctomycetia bacterium
CGCTCGGCCGCCGTCAGGTACTTCTCGAGCAGGATGGGCGGCAGCGACAGCACGTCGCCGATCCGGTCGAAGCCGTAGCCCACGTCGTCGGAGGGGAAGCCCGGCGACGACGTCTCGTCCACGGCGAGGAGATCGCGGATCGTCGCGTGGTACTCGGCCTTCGTCAGCCGCCGTAGGGTGACGCGGCCCGGATCACCGGGTCGCGGCGGCGGAGGCGGGGGCACGGCGTGCGCGATCCACGCGCGCACCCGGTCGAGCGCGGCCTTCGGCGCCTGGGCGGCGTCCTTCGGCGGCATCTCGCCGCGGGAGAGGCGGTCGGCGACGCGACGCCACACCTTGGGCGACGCGATCGCACCTCCCTCGTCGACGAACGCCGTGAGGTCGAGGCCGCCCGCGGGCGACGTCTTGCCGTGACACGCCGCGCAGTGGGAGACGACGAGCGGCGCGACGTCTCCGGCGAACGTGGGCGCCGCGGCGGGCAGGTCCTCGCCGGCCGCGGCGAGGCCGCCAAGGATCGAGCACCCGAGGACCACGAAGGAGACGAGGCGGATCCGTGTCACGAACGGGGGGGCTCCGGGGGCCGGCACATCTGTACCGTACCCCCGGGCCCCGCACGGGGTTTCGCGAGAAAGCACCGTGAAGGCGGTTGGTCCTCGGGCGGAGGTCAGCTCATCGCGGCCACCCCCACGCGGCGAAGTCCTGCGAGTCGCAGCCGCGACCCACGTAGGGAACTTGGGCGGGCGGCGGGGGCCAGGGCATGGGCGGCGGCGGAGCCTGCTGCTGCCATCCGGCCTGCGGCGCCGGCGCCGGAGCGACGGCCGCCCCGAGGTGGAGCGCCTCCACCTCGCGGATCACGGCGCGCGCGAGGATGTCGTCGAGGTCGTTGATCGGGAACGCGTCGACGTGGACGTCGGCGGTCCCGCCGTACGAGACGAACGCGAAGCGCCCCAGCGTGAACGCCGCGAGCTGCCGCCAGACGAACTCCCCCGTGGGATCGAGTCCCGAGCACCCCACCGTGACGATCTTGATCCCCTTCTCCGCCGCGCGTCGCATCGTCTCGGTGTAGGGACGCCCGCGTTCGAGGTGCGGGGCCGCGTCCCCGATCAGGAAGAGCACGCGGAGGGCGCCGTCCGGCGTCCACGACAGGCGGTTCACCGCGACGTCGAGCGCTTCGTTCACGGCCTCGGGGCCGTCGCCGCCGCCCGCCGTGTCCACCCGCAGGATCGTGCGCTGCGCCTCGCTCGGGTCGTCGGTGAAGTCGAACGGCTGGGCGACGTACGCCTCCCCCTGATCTCGGTAGGCGACACCGCCGATGCGCAGGCGGCCGTACGGCTGAACCGCGCGGATGCGCTCGACCACGGACAGCAGCGTGCTCCGCAGCGCCGCGACCTCGTCGTCCATGCTCGACGTCGTGTCGACGCAGAACGCGACGTCGATCGTGGCATAGCGCGGGTCGCGGGCGGACCCCGAGGAGTGGAGCGTGTCGCCCGCCCAGAACAGCTCGCCATGCGGCCCCGTCGCCCCGCACCTGGACCGCGCGCGATCCAAGCCCGCCGCGGCCACGGGGATCAGCAGTTGGCCGGACGCGTCCGTCCGGGAGCGATACGTCCTGCGTCCATCCCCCACCTCGACCGAAGCGTCCCAGAGCATGCGTCCGTCGCGGCTGATCACCGTCAGGATTCGCCGATCCGACAGGTCGAGCTTCGGCACGTCGCGGAACGGGTAGCTCCTCGTGTACTCGAGGTAGTCGCCGAGCCTCGCGTTGTCGTCCACCTCCCCGGCGGCAAGCGTCGGGGCGGCATGGCCCCCGCCGCCCCCCCAAGATCCCGACGCGGACGGGACCCCCATGGAGGTCCCTCCTCCACGCACCGACCCCGCCGAACACCCGGCCAGCAGCAGGAACCCGAGAGAGCGTCGCATCGGTCCTCATTCCCCGCGCATCGCGCGGTCGTTCTGTACTGACACGTCAGTCTCTATAAGGATCGGCAGATGGTGTCACGGGTTGGTCACCGCCCGCGAGGGAGGCGATTCTGAGCCTGCTTGTCGGGGGCACAGGTTTCCGGGACTGGCGGGCGCCCGTACCCCTCGGTGAGGAGCCCTCCGTGCGGGGTCCTGTCGGTGGGTGCGGGTACCATACGAACTATTCACGAACAGCCACCGCGGAGCCTGCCATGTCGTTCACGATCCTCTCGCTCGCCCATCGTGGCTCTTCCTGTGGCTCTTCCCGTG
>JAYTCP010000266.1:0-2967 GCA_043736435.1 Planctomycetia bacterium
TCGGCGTTCCACATCCGCATCCGGACGTCGGCCTTGTCGCTGGGCAGGATGAGGATGAGACCGTCGCTGCCCACGCCGAACCGCCGGTCGCTCACGGCCTTGGCCATGGCGACCGGATCGGCCACGGCGTGGTGGAACCCGTCCACGTACACGTAGTCGTTCCCGCACCCATGCATCTTCGTGAAGGGGATCGACTCGGACACGTAGGGCTCCGCGGGACGGCGAGGCATTGTGCCTCGCCGTCCGGGGAGCGCCCCGGCCGCGTCAGGAGGCCGCGAGGATCGAGTCCCCCACGTGCTTCAGGTACCGGCTCCAGTCGCCCTCGAGACCGACGAGATCGACGGCCGTCGAGGTTTCGAGCGGATCGGAGCGGTCCACCTCGCTCACGTACCCGTCGAGCGTGGTCCGGCTGCCGTCACGCCAGTCGAGGACCACGGTGGCGCGGTCGCTCACGCACGCGGAGTTCTCGCCCGAGCGGAGGACGGCGCAGTCACCGCGCAGCAGCAGCGCCGTCGCAGGGATGTCCCCACTCTCGAATCGCAGGACCACGCGGCTGGGATTCTCGATGCTCATGGTCATGGGGTGCTCCTGCGCCCAGCGAAGATCTTCGACCACATCGAATACCTTGTCGACCTAGGTACTCCCCCGGCTTGAGGACACAGGTCGGCGGGATTTGGGTCGCCCGTGTGTGCACGCGCTGGCTCCGAGGGAAGAACACCCCGGAAACATGGGACTTTAGTCCCCCATCCGAAGATTCCATTGCGCCAAACGCCGCCGATTCCGTCCTCTGCAAGTGTCGGGCTCGCGTCCCGACCTTTCTGGCGACGGGGGGCCCCACCGGGGGCTGCGGCTACGGGGGAGCGCCGCGGCCCTGGGGGGCGTGGGCCCTTCCGGTCGGCGGAGGGCCGACGATACTCGTGGGGGCTCCTCCCAAGGCCGACCGGGACCCCTCCGTGACGCCGACCTCCGAACTGACTGACCCCGGCGAGCAGCCTACCCCCGGTGACCCCACCGCGGACCAGCGCCGCCGGTTCAACGATCTGTTCGTGACCGTGCAGGCCGAGCTTCGCTCGGTCGCGCACAGGCTCCTCGACCGGAATCGCCGGTTGGACGACGTCGACACGACGATCCTGATCCATGACATGTACGTGAGGCTCGCGCGCTCGAGCGCATCCGCATGGCAGTCTCCGCTCGAGCTTCAGCGCGCGGCGGCGACGATCCTGCGCAACCTGCTCACCGACGCCGCACGCGAGAGGCGGAGCGGAAAGCGCGGAGGGACCGTGGAGACGGGACCCCTCGACGCGGTGGTCCGACACTACGAGGGCCAGGGGCCCGACGGCGCGGTGAGGACGGATCTCCTCGACCTGGACATCGCGCTGAAGGCGCTCGAGAAGGACGATGGGCAGGCCGCGAAGATGCTCGAGCTGCACTACTACCTGGGCGTGAACGTCGCGGAGATCGCAAACGTCTTCGACCTGTCCGTGCGAAGGGTGCAGGGCATCCTGGAGTCGGCCCGGCGGTTCCTGCGCCACCACATGGCGCCTCCCGACCGTTCTCCCGGTGGGCAGAGCGCGCCGGAAGCCCCCGACGCCGTCGGGTAGGTCTCGGCCCCCTCGCGCTATGGGTCGAGCAGCCGGTCCAGGTCGGGGCAGGGACATGAAGTGCCCTTTACGGGTGTCCCCCGGGCCGGGTCACGGAGCCGGGCCCTTGCGTCGAGGGGTGGCAGCGGCGTCGCGCCCGACGCGATGCGTAGCGACTGGAGGAGCACCACGCACCCCGCCACCAGGGCCGCCGCAGCGCTCGTCCCCGTGAGAACCGGGGCGGGTCCCTCCCCCGCGCCCCCTCCCTCCCGAGGGACGCCTGCCCCCGGAATCGCCACGCCGTCCCCCGGGGCCACCACGTCGAGTCGCCCACCGCGCGTCGCGCCGGCCCCGAGCGCCCACCGCGGCCCGCCCTCGCAAGCCCCCACGACCACCGCGCCCGAGTCGACGAACGCGGGATCGCGCGTAGCGAGCGGCCGGCGACCGTCCGCCGCCGTGAACGCGTCGAGATCGCCGCCCCCGTTCCCCGCGGCCTCCACCACGACGACCCCCGTCGCCGTGGCGAGCCGGATCGCATGCAGGATCGGGGCCGAGACCTCGGCCGGCCAGCCGCGCCCTCCCTCCTCGCGCTGCGTCTCGAGGAGGATCACGTCCCCAGGCCGGAGCGCCGCGACCGCGGCGACGATCGCCTCCGCGCCGAGATCGAGGCCCGGCCACGCGCGCGCGCCTTCGCTCGCGAGGAGCACCTCGTCGAGGTCGGGGGAGATTCCGCACCGGCCCTGCTCGTCCGCGGCGGCACAGAGCACGGCGAGCACGCCCGCGCCGTGCCGCTTGTGCCCGAGGACGTCGTTACACAGCAGGCGGATGCGGGCCGCGGGCAGCAGCGCCGACGTCAGGTCCCAGCCCCGTTCGACGATCGCCACGCGCACGCCGACGCCGCGGCAAACCCGTTCGTCGTGAACGCGCCGGACACCCAAGCCCGAGGGAGCGGGATCCTCGGGGCGGAAGGAGGGGCTCTCGGGCCGATGAGGCCCGATGGGGGGAGGACCCGCCCGCGAGCTGGGCGGGTCCGCGAGACCATCGGGGGCGACCTCGACGAGCTCGACGTCGCCGCCCGCGAGCAGCGCGAGAGCGAGGGCCCCGCGCGCCGCGGGCCCCAGCGCGCGCGCGTCGACCGCGACGTACGCAGCCAGGCTCACGAGGGGCGGGTACGGCGTCCCCGCCGCCAAGGCCTCGAGCGCCCGGAGCACCTCGGGCGCGACGCTCCCGATCAGGGGACGCACGCGGGCGCCGTGCGCCGCGGGAAGCGCCAGCGTCCTTGCGAGCGCGTCCGGAGGGAGCGCACGGAGGATCCACACGGCCCCGATCGAAGCCGCGCGAAGGGGATGGTGGGCGGTCACGCGATGCGTCGCCGGAGCCCCGGGCC
>JAYTCP010000267.1:0-4257 GCA_043736435.1 Planctomycetia bacterium
CCACCACCTCCTCCACGGGATCGTGCCCCTGCTCGCCCTGCTCTCGTGCGGGCCCCCGCCCCGCCCCGTGCTCGCCGACCCGGTGCCCGCCGTCGCCGACGAGAACCCGCGCAACGTCCGCCGCGAGGGGCCGGTCCTCCCGTACCTGCGCACGGACGCGCGGCCGGGCGCCCCCGCGCCGGGACGGCGACGGACGTTCCCCGAGGGCGAGGCGGTGCGGTGGTTCGTCGCGCAGGATCCCGGCGGCTCGAAGGCGCCCCTCCCCGCCGTGCGCTTCCACCTCGACCGCCGGCCGCGCGAACCCGTGCGCGACGGGGGCCCCGGCGACGCGACGGGAGGGTCCGTCCGCTGGACCGCGACCGCGCGGCGCGAGGAGCTCGCGGCCGAGATCGACGGCGATCGCTGCGTCGTGGCGACCGACGCGCTCACCGTGGCGCTCCTCGTCGAGCGCGACACGTTGCGCGAGGGCGACCGGCGCTTCGGGAGCCTCGCGCGCCGCGTGCGCGCGTCCCTCGACGCGCTGAACGACCTCTTCGCCGCGTCGGTGCACCCCTACGCGCCCCGGGGCGTCGAGGAGCGGTTCCGCCTCGATGCCGTCCTGGTCTACGACCGTGCCGCGGGCCCGGCATCCGTCCTCGCCGATCCCGCCGCGTTCGACCTCGCGTGGGTCCTTGACGACGGCCCCGCGCCCGGCGCGGACCTCCCGGCCGTCCCCGGCTTGCCCGTGATCGGCGTGGAACGCTCCGGCGGGCCGTCGGCCCCGCCGCCGTGGTCGACGCCCGCTGAGCATGCGCGGTGGCGCGAGCTCCTGCGCGCGCGGGGGATCCCGCGGCTCGAGGCGTACGCGCCCGGCGCGGGCGCCCTGCCGGGCCGTTCCGACGTCGCCGTGCCGCTGCCGGCCCCGTTCGCCGGCGACCTGGCGGCCGAGGGCGCGGCGGCGCCGTCGATCGGCGAGTGGACGGCGGTGGTGCTCAACCAACGGAGGGGCATCCCCCGCGCGTCGGCCGCCGACGATCCCACCGACCCGCGCTACGGGGTGACGTGGACGTGGCTGCCGGGGCGCGTGGACCTCGAGCTCGGGCGTGGAGGCGGGGAGGAAGCACGCCCGCGTGGGGAGTCGGGGCTCCCGGGCCCGAAGGGCCCGACGGGGGGCGAGGCGAGGCCATCGGCGCCCGTGGCCGAGGCCGCGACGTCGCTCTCGGGCGCGACCGTGCGCTGGTGGCGTGCGCGGCGGGGCGCGGGCCTTCCGGAGGGCGTGGCGGGCGTCGCGGCCGATCGCGCTCCCGACGGCACCGCCACCGCCGATGCCGCGGGGCGCGCGGCGCTCGTGGGCGATCTCCTCGGGCACGCCGCACCAGCGGGCGAGCGCAGCCGCTGGCTCCTTCTCGAGGTCGAGTCCGGCGGCGAGCGCCGGCTCGCGATCCTGTCGGCGCTGGACCTCTCCCTCGCGTACGCGCGGGGGGCGAAGTACCTGGCGTTGTTCCGCCTCGACTGGGAGCGGCTGCGGCCGGTCCGCCCGGCGGCTCCCGTCCCCGTTCGCTGACGCGGCGGCCGGGGCCGGGATTGCGTACACTCCCGCGACTCCCGGAGGTCGCGATGCCCGACCGCGTTGCCCAGAAGGTCGTCACCGCGTGGACGGAGCGCCTCGAGCCCCTCCACCGGGAGCGCTCCCTCGCGTGGTGGGAGGCCAACCTCGCCGCGGGGCCCGAGACGACGAAGCGCTACCAGGCCGCCTGCGAGGCCCTCGAGGCCGCCTGCGGCGACGCCGAGGGCTTCGCCCGCCTCGAGCGCTCCCTCGGCGAGGGGGTCGCCGAGCCCGTGCTCGCGCGGTCGCTCCGGGTCCTCCGGTCCGACCTCCTGCCCTTCCAGGGGCCCAAGGCCGAGCGTCTGCGCATCGTCGCGCTTCAGGCCCAGGTGGGGGAGCGGTACGCGACGGTCCGCGGACGCGTGCGCGGCCGCGAGCTGGCGGACAACGAGATCGCGAAGATCCTCAAGGAGAGCGACGACGTCGCCCTCCGCGAGGAGGCGTGGCGCGCGAGCAAGGAGGTCGGGGCCGCCGTCGCGGCCGACGTCCGCGAGCTCGCACGGCTGCGCAACACGGTCGCCCGCGCCCTCGGGTTCACCGACCACTACGCGCTCGAGCTGTCGCGGCAGGACGTCACCCCGGAGTGGCTCGACGGCTTCCTGATGCGGATGGATCTCGGCACCGAGCGCGCGTTCTCGACCTACAAGGCCGACCTCGACGCGCGCCTCGGCCGGCGCTTCAAGGTGGCGCCCGACGCGCTCCGGCCCTGGCACCTCGAGGACCCGTTCTTCCAGGAGGCCCCCGAGACGGGGCGCGCGTCCTTCGACAGGCTGTTCGCCGAGCGCGACCTCGTCGCCCTGACGCGCCGCACCTACGACGCCATGGGCCTCGACGTCGCGCCCGCGCTCGCGCGCAGCGACCTCTCGCCCCGGCCGGGCAAGTGCCAGCACGCCTTCTGCACCCACATCGACCGCAAGGGCGACGTGCGGGTCCTGTGCAACGTCGTGCAGAACGAGCGGTGGATGGGCACCATGCTTCACGAGCTCGGGCACGCCATCTACGACCTGTCCATCGACGCCACGCTCCCGTGGGTCCTCAGGCGTCCGCCCCACACGAGCAGCACCGAGGCGATCGCCATGCTCTTCGGCCGCCTCTCGAAGGACCCGGCGTGGCTGGTCCCCGTCCTCGGGCTGTCGCCCGGGGACGCGCGGGACGTCGGGCGCGCCGCCGCCCCCGCGTTCTCCGAGGGGATGCTCGTGTTCGCCCGGTGGGTGCAGGTGATGGTGCGGTTCGAGCGGGCGCTCTACGCCGACCCCGAGCGGGACCTCGACCGGCTGTGGTGGGACCTGGTCGAGCGCTACCAGAAGGTCCGCCGGCCCGAGGGACGCCGCGCGCCCGATTGGGCCGCGAAGATCCACCTCGCCACCGCGCCCGTCTACTACCACGCGTACCTGATGGGGGAGTGCACGGCCTCCCAGCTCCACCGGCACGTGGTGGAGACCACGGGGCGCGGCCTCGTCGACAACCCCGCCGCGGGGACCTTCCTGCGGGAGCGGTTCTTCGCGCCCGGCTCCCGTCGCTCCTGGAACGACCACCTGGCCGATGCCACGGGGAAGCCGCTCGACCCTTCCCTCTTCCTCGCCGAGATCGGCGGCGGCGTTCCCTAGGGCGACCGCGGCCGTCGCCAGAGGGGCGACCGCGGCCGTCGGCGGCCGGGGTTCGCCGCGGGCGAGGGGCGCGCAACGCGGCCCTGGCCCGCCCTCCTCCTCCTCGTGGACTCGTCGTCGTCGGGAGACTCGTCTGCGGGTCTAGAGGACCCGCCCTCCTCGTCTCTGCTCCCGCGGCCGGCGACGGAACGCGGTCTCAGTGTGGGGATTGCGCCGTGGGAGAGCGAGGGAGCGGCCGGCGACGGAACGCGGTCTCGGGGAGATGGGCGCGGCCGCAGCCGGCGAGGTGCGCCGGGCCCCTCGCGCCCCGCCGCCCCAGGACGTATCCTCCCGTCCTCCCCGTGGGAGGTGGCTCGGTGACGATTCCGCGCTTGACCATCGTGGTGACGCCGCGGGAGCGGCACACCCGCGTGCTCGAGGCCCTCGACGCGCTCGACGCGCACACCCGCGAGCCGTTCGACCTGAAGGTGATCGACCTCGGGGGGCCGAGGCGGCTCCTGCGAGAGGTGCGCGCGCGGCTCGCGGGACGGGCGGGTGCCGAGGCGATCGAGCTCGGCAGGTGCGTCCCCCTCGAGGCCGTGGGCCGGGTCGCGCCGCGGATCCGGACGCGCTTCACGTTCCTGATGGACAACGACGTGATCGTCCACCCGGGGTGGTGCGAGCCGCTCCTCGAGCTGGCGGAGGCGGGCGCCCGCATCGTGTCGCCGGCGATCCTCGAGATGGACCGCCCGGACCATGCCGGACGCAAGAGCACCCACTTCCTCGCCGGCGACCTCCACGTGCGCAGCGGCGCGGGCGGCGACCGTCTCGAGGAGCACAGCCACCATCGGGGGCTGCCGCTCGAGGGCCTGCCGCGCGAGCCCGTCGAGGGCGACCTGCTCGAGATGCATGCGGTGCTCTTCGAGACCGCGCTCCTCAAGCGCCTCGACCTGCCGCCGCTGACGGCGCGGGAGCACGTGGAGGTGCTCCTCCAGGCGAAGACGCTGGGCGCGGGGGTCGTGTCCACGGCGAGGAGCGTCGTGTGCTACGACAACCTCCACACGCGGATGTCGCCCGCAGACGTCT
>JAYTCP010000268.1:0-2947 GCA_043736435.1 Planctomycetia bacterium
ACCGCGGGGATCGCCGACGCCGCCGAGGTGGAGCGGTGGCTTGCCCGACCCCGCCTGCCTCGCGCGTTGCGCACGGGGACCCTCGAAATCGTGGCGCATCCGGCCACCTGCGACGACGACGTCCCCGCGGCCGACCGCGGCCTCGCGCGCCGCGCGGACGCCGAGCGGCTGCGCACGTTGCGCTCCGGTCTGGAGGAGCGGGGCGTCGCCGTAGGGGAGTCCGGAGCTCCGGGTGAACCCCCCCGGGCGCCCCCCCTTCCCGCTCCGCCCGTTGCTGCCGGGAGCGTGGAGTCCGCTCCCTGAAGGGGGCGCGGCGCCTTCCTCGGGCTCTGCGTTCTTGGGACGCGAGCCGTCGTCCCCCGCGGCGCTTTGCCGGTGGCCTCATCGAGATCAGCGCTCGGGGGAGGCGGTGGGCAACTCCACCTCGATGCGGGCACCGGAGGTCAGGTCGATGTCCACCTCCGCCGCTCGGTGGGTCGCTTCGGACGCGAGGCGAACGCGCAGGGGAGTGCGCGGAAGATGACGGAACTCATAGGGGCGAGCGGCGAGATCGGTCGTGCTGCCACGCCAGGACGCCGCGCTCCGATCGTCCACGAAGGTCCAGGTGGCTACCGATCCGCAGCAGGCCCCCAGAAGCACCGCAGCATGAGGCGGAGTGACTCCCGCTCGGTCCCGGATCGTCAGACTCCAGTCCGTGGTGTCGAGGAGGTCCGCGACGGCAGGCCGCACGCGAAGCCGGGCGCCGGGACCCATCTCGATCCGGACGACGACCTGCTCGCCCGCTGGTTGGTCGACGACAGCCTGCGCCACGATCGTCTCGTCGGCTGCAATCGTCCATCGCGTGGCCCCAGGCTCGACGGAGGGGACGAGACACGCACCGTCCTGAACGCGGAGGCCGAGCTCGCGACGCCGGCCCGAGGGGGAGTCGCAGAGCACGCGGACCAGCTCGCCCTCCCCCACGAACCTGGGGTCGAGCCTCAGCACCGCCCTCGAGCGCGTCGGATCGGGCTCCAGCCAGACGAGCACTCGCTTGGCGTTTCCGCGCTCGCATCTCACATCTTGGGGGACGTAGCCTGGAGCCGCCACCTCGACCCGTGTGGCGGTTCCGCGGCGCACGTCGAAGGCGCCGTCGACGTCGAGTACCGATTGCCCATCCACGCTGAATCGCTGGACCGGGCCGCCCGAGAGCGCATCGACGACGTCCCCTCGCAGCCGGGGGCAGTCCACGACGTCCACGTGGACGTCGAGCTCCTCGCGCCCGATCCGGTGCGTCGCCAGGACGAGGTCGTATGCTTCGGACATCTCCGCGCTGAACCAGAGCTCGGCGCGATCCAAGGCGGCGACGGTCACACTCCCGCCTGCCTGCACCCAGAGGGTGTCCACCGCCGCAGCGGCGCTCCGCGGATCCCGATCGATCCGCACCCGGCCGGCACGCACCGGAATGCGACCCGCCACGCGCACGTGGACCCGGTGTACGCCGGCAGGGACCGCCAAGGCTACGCGTTCGCCCGCCGTTCCCCCCCGTGCGCTTCGGCCGGATGCCGCCCCGGGAGTGCTGCCCCCCGGGGCGACGGCGAGCGCGATCGTGACGGTGAGGATCACGATCACGTGCCCGCGCGGGCTCACTGCAGCGTCACGGTGACGACGTCGCTCCACATGAAGCTCTCGTTCGATCCACTCTCGCGGAGCACGAGGACGGCGTAGACCTTCGTCCCGGCGGGCGCACCGCCGCCATTCGCCAGCGAGAAGGAGACGGACGCCGGATCCGCCGACGGCCCCGCAGGGAACGAGCCTGCCCCGTTCGACAGCGAGAGGTTCCAGGATGCTGGCGGCGGAGCGGTCATCGACACACCGACTCCGTCCGACGTCAACTCGGTGGAGAGCACGATCTGGTAGTCGAGGCCCTTGAATCCGTCGGCGGAGAACGTCGCGGTCTGCCCACTCCCGAGCGGCGGCGGCGAATCCGGAGAGATCGAGGCGGCCAGGACCGGCCCAGACGGGGCCTCCGTCGGGTCCGACGGCGCCGCCGGGGGGGTGAACGGGGGCGGGGGGTCCGACGGGACCGGGATGGGTGTCGTCGGCGGCGTTGTGGGCGGGTCGTTCTTCTTGGCGCAGGTGCCGATGTTCCCCTTCGTGTCTGCCTTCTCCCCCGCCAGGTCCCATGCGGGGGGCGGCGTGGTCACGCTGCCCGACTTGGTCAGCATCCACGTCAGTCGCTGGAAGGGGGTTCCTGCGCCCTGCATCCGTCCGGGGAAGCAGAACCTCCACCCAAGAAACGTCTTCACGAAGTCGACGTGTTGCCCCTGCGGCGGATTCGCGACGTTCAGCTGCCCCTGGCAAGTGGCGTCGGCCGGCATCGGCGGGGTCGCAAGCTCGCCATTGTTCGATCCGGGGAGGCCCCAGGCGACTCCCGTCCCCAGGGTCTCGCCCGCGGCGTTCGGCACGTCCCCGTTCTTGATGCCGTTCACCTGCTGGGTGCCGGCCAGGGACGACGGCTCCGTCACCTCGCCGTTCGCGACGTTCGGATTCACGACAACGTTGTCGCTGTCGCGGACGTATCGAGCACGCACGAAGAACACCCGATCAGCGCGGTAGCACGCCGCGTCTGCGAGGCGGAACGGGATCTTCCGACCCTCCGGTGCGGAGATGTGGAGGTCGCGAAAGCGCTGCTCGGTTCCCCAGTCGCCCGGGTTCGGGCGGGAGAGGAAGAAGCAATGACAGGTCGCGCTGCTCATGGCCGGCGCCTTGCGCAGCGTCTGGGCCGCTGCGCCCGAGACGCCTGCGAATGCGACGGCGCAGAGGGCGACGAGCCTCCACGGGATCTGCATACCGGAACGCTTCATTTCGAATCTTGCTTTACGGTTAGTTGCCGGAAAAGCCTCTCCGTGGTGTCCCGCGGTCATCTGCGTGCCTTCCGCGCCCCCTGGACCCTCGGATTCTGCGGCCG
>JAYTCP010000269.1:0-4919 GCA_043736435.1 Planctomycetia bacterium
CATCCGGAGGAGCCCGTCGGCCTCGGCGCGCTTGCGGTGCTTGCTGCGGGCCAGGAACTCGTCGACCCACGCCTTCTTGAACTCGGCCAGGTCGCCGCCCTTCCAGGTCCCCGTCTTCACGTCGTGCTCGTACATGGTCTCCCAGTGGATCGCGTCCACGATCCACTTCGCGACCGCCATGTGGTAGCCGTGGCCGAACTTGAGGAACGCGCCGCGCCACGAGGTGGCGGGCTTGTCGTCCTCGTAGACGACCTTCGCGCCACCCTTCCCCTTCGGGACGATCCGCAGGCCCGGTGGCATCTGGAACTCGACGCCGAGGAGGGTGCGGTCCTTCGGCGAGAGGTGGATCTCCTGGGCCCGGCGGCCGTGCTTCCAGCGCACGAGCCAGCTGTCCTTCACCTCGGGCTTGCTGCCGTACTTCGCCGGGCCCACCACCTCGAGGAGCGCGGGGGAGGTCTCGGGCGCCACCTCGTGCTCGTCCACGGCAGGCATGGCCGCCTCGAGCGGCACGATCGGCAGGGCGTACGTGGCGGGTGACGCGGGGGCGGTGCGGAGGAAGAGGAGCAGGGCCCCGCGGCCGTACGTGGCGCCCTCCGGGGCGGCGATCCGCCGGACGGACTCGTCGACCTTCTCCGCCCTCGTGATCGTGCGCTCGACCACGAAGCCGTCGCCGTCGCGCTTGAAGACGAGGTGCACGCGGTCGTCGCCGCTCACGCGCTCCTGCTCGCCGCGGATGAGGGCCAGGTCGCGCGAGAGGTAGAGGGACGTCTCGGTGCGGCCCGTGGAGCCGGCCCAGTCCTCCTCGAAGACCTCCGAGACGATCCACACCGGCTGGTCCCGGAACGTGCCTACGTCCACCGAGATCTTCAGGTGACCGCCGAGCTCGCCGGCGGCGACGAAGTCGCCCGCCCACTCGAAGCCGAGGCCCGGCTTGCCCTCCTCGGGCTCGACCGGAGCCGGAATCGCCCCGCGGACCTTCGCGGTGGCGGTGGCGACGGCGGTCTCGGCGTCGGCCCGCGCCGGGAGGGCGGGAGCGGCGGCGAGGAAGCAGAGGACGGCCAGGGGGACGGCGATCGCGCGGCGCATGGACCTCTCCGGAAGTGGGCGCGGCATCGTAGCCGCACCGCGCGGGCGCCGGCAGCGGCGCTCGCCGGCATCGCTCGCGGGCCGTGCGCGTTCGGAACCGTCGGACCGCCAACTGTCCTCACCGGCGGCGCACCGGGGGACCCCCCGGCAGAGCGTGACCGACTCCCCCCGGTTTCGCGATGGAGGGGAGACGTATATTCCCTGCGGGCCCCCACCCCCCCCGGTGCCGTCCCGTGAAATCATGACCGTTCCCCAGCGGTCCGACCTACACCGTGCGGGCCCCCGTCCGACCCCGTCGGGGCGCCCCGGAGTCTCCCGCCCCCTCCATGCCGTCCCCGAAACCGCCCCCGAAGCCCGCCAAGAAGCCGCTCGTGATCGTCGAGTCGCCGGCCAAGGCGAAGACGATCGGCAAGTTCCTCGGGAGCGGCTACCTCATCGAGGCGAGCATCGGGCACGTCCGCGACCTGCCGAGCAGCGCGGCCGAGATCCCGGAGGCCCACCGCAAGGACAAGTGGTCGCGGCTCGGGATCGACATCGAGAACGACTTCCACCCGCTCTACGTCGTCCCGAAGGAGAAGCGCGAGCAGATCCGCAAGCTGAAGGCCCTCTTGAAGCAGGCCGGTCTCCTCTACCTCGCGACCGACGAAGACCGCGAGGGCGAGTCGATCTCGTGGCACCTGCTCCAGGAGCTGGCGCCCAAGGTGCCGGTGAAGCGCCTCGTCTTCCACGAGATCACGAAGGAGGCCATCGCGGCCGCCCTCGCGAACCCGCGCGACATCGACGCGAACCTCGTCGAGGCGCAGGAGACGCGCCGGATCGTCGACCGCCTGTACGGCTACAGCGTCTCGCCGCTGCTCTGGCGCAAGATCCGGCCGAAGCTGTCCGCCGGGCGCGTGCAGAGCGTGGCGGTCCGTCTCGTCGTCGAGCGCGAGCACGAGCGGATCCGGTTCCGGCGCGCCGGCTACTGGGACGCGAAGGGCGTGTTCGCGACCTCGGGCGGCGCCGAGATCGCCGCGACCCTGGTCGCCGTCGGCGGCCGCCGCGTCGCGACGGGCAAGGACTTCGACCCCGAGACCGGGAAGCTCAGGGACGCTTCCAAGACGGCGGCCGACGCCAAGGACGGACCGGCCCACCTCGACGAGAAGGCCGCGCGGTCGCTCGTGACGCGGCTGACGGGCCGGCCGGCGAAGGTCTCCTCCCTCGAGCAGAAGCCCTACACCGAGCGCCCGGCGCCCCCGTTCACGACGAGCACCCTGCAACAGGAGGCCGCGCGCAAGCTGCGCTTCACGGCGCAGCGCACGATGCGCGGGGCGCAGCGACTCTACGAGAACGGGCACATCACCTACATGCGCACCGACTCGACGACGCTCAGCCAGGAGGCCCTCGGGGCCGCCCGGCGGCTCATCGAGAAGGAGTACGGCCGCGAGCACCTCCCTGCTGCCGCGCGCCTGTACCAGACGAAGGTGAAGAACGCCCAGGAGGCGCACGAGGCGATTCGTCCCGCGGGATCGACCTTCGTGCCGCCGCGCGAGCTCGCGGGCGAGCTCGGCGAGGACGAGCGGAAGATCTACGAGCTCGTCTGGCGCCGCACGGTCGCCTCCCAGATGAACGACGCCCGCGGCTTCCGCACGACGCTCCAGGTCGCGGTCGAGGACGCCACGTTCCAGGCCGGGGGCAAGACCGTCGAGTACCCGGGCTTCCGCCTCGCCTACGTCGAGGACGACGCGGAGGACGCCGAGGCCGCCGCAAGCGAGCTCGAGCGGGTCCTGCCCGCGGTGAAGGAGGGCGAGGGCCTCTCGACGCGCTCCATCGTCCCCGAGGGGCACGAGACCCAGCCGCCCCCGCGGCTCACGGAGGCGGGGCTCATCAAGGAGCTCGAGGCCCGCGGCATCGGGCGACCGAGCACGTACGCATCCATCATCGAGACGATCCAGGCCCGCGACTACTGCTTCAAGCGCGGCACGGCGCTCGTCCCGACGTTCACGGCCTTCGCCGTCGTGCGCCTCCTCCACGAGCACCTCAAGCACCTCGTCGACTACACGTTCACGGCGAAGATGGAAGACGAGCTCGACGAGATCAGCAACGGCAACCGCACGCGCCTCGACTACCTGAAGGGCTTCTACTCGGGTAACGGCCTGCCGGGCCTCAAGACGAACCTCGAGACCGCCGACGCGAACATCAGCCCGCAGGAGGTCTGCAAGGTGATGTCGTTCGAGGCGCCGGGCGGCGCCATCGAGGTCCGCGTCGGCCGCTACGGGCCGTTCCTCTCCCAGCCCGGCACCGAGCGCCGCGCGTCCATCCCCGACGAGACGCCCCCCGACGAGATGACCGGCGCGCGCGCCCTCGACCTCCTCGAGAAGGGCTCCGAGGGCCCGAAGAGCCTCGGCAAGGACGACGCGACGGGCCTCGAGGTCTTCGTGAAGGTGGGCCGCTTCGGCCCCTACGTCCAGCTCGGGACGCCGGAAGACGCGGGCAAGAAGGGGAAGCCGAAGATGGCCTCCCTGCTCAAGACCATGACGCCCGACACCGTCACCTTGGACGAAGCGGTGTCGCTCCTGCGCATGCCCCGCGAGGTCGGCCGCGCCAAGCCCCCCACCGGCGAGGAAGAGCTGCCCATCCTCGCTGCGAACGGGCGCTTCGGGCCCTACCTCAAGTGGGGCACCGACACGCGCAGCATCCCGGCGGGTGAGTCGCCTCTCTCGGTCACGCTCGCGCGCGCGCTCGAGCTCTTCGCCCAGCCGAAGGGCGCGGGCGGCCGCGGCGGGCGTGCGGCGGTGAAGGTGCTCAAGGAGCTCGGCAAGCACCCGAAGAGCGGCGCCGACGTGCGCGTCCTCGACGGGCGCTACGGCGCGTACGTCGCCGACGGGACGACGAACGCCACGGTGCCGAAGTCCGAGACCGCGGAGAGCCTCACGATGGAGCGCGCGGTCGAACTGCTCGCCGAACGCGAGGCGAAGGGCCCCGCGAAGAAGAAGCCGCGGCGGAGGTAGGTTGACGAGGATGGGCCTTCCGGCCGATGGGGCCCGGCCGTAGGGGCGACGCGCAGGTGCTCCCGCATGACCTCCGTGTGGAGCAGCACGCGGGGCGCGTCCTCAGGCAGCGCGACCTCGACGAGGAACGTGTCGATCGGCGCCCGCCGACGTTCGTCGAGACCGCGGGCGCGCTGCCGCTCCGCGGCGGACGCCGTCCGGGTGCGCACGAAGGCCGGCCAGTCCGGGCGAGGGACGTCGAGCCCGACAACCGGGAGGCCGTGTTCCGGGGCAGCGCCGCGTACGCGGCGGGATCCGGCGCGGGCGGGAGGACGTGCGTCATGGCGCCGGAAGAGGGTAGCAGCGGTCGCGCCCTGCGCGTCGGCGCCCTCGGTCCGTACGGGCTCGGAGGTCCACGGATCCTGCCGTAGGAAAGGGGGGCCCGACCGGGCCCCGGAGACCCCGATGGACGCCGCCCACGCCCTCGACGCCCTGTTCAAGCCGAAGTCCGTCGCGGTGATCGGCGCGGGACGGACGGTCGGGACCATCGGCAACACGATCCTCTGGAACATCGTGTCGAACGGGTTCGAGGGGAAGGTGTTCCCGGTCAACCCGAAGGCCGACTCGGTCCGCTCGATCCGGTGCTACGCGGACGTGCGCGAGATCCCCGACCCGGTGGACCTCGCGATCATCTCGGTCCCTCAGCCCCTCGTCCTCGGGGCGGTGAAGGCCTCGATCGAGAAGGGCGTCAAGGGCATCTGCGTCATCACCGCGGGCTTCCGCGAGGTCGGTGCCGCCGGCGCCGCGGCCGAGCTGAAGCTGGTCGAGCTCTGCCGCGCGGCGGGCGTGCGGATGATCGGGCCC
>JAYTCP010000270.1:0-2400 GCA_043736435.1 Planctomycetia bacterium
TACAACAAGTACAACCCGACGACGCTCAAGGTCGAGGCCGACATGAGCCCCGAGACGGAGCAGGACTGGTACAAGAAGCTGATCGCCGACTCCCCGACGCTCAACCTGCTGCCCGCGATGATCGTGGTGCCGAAGGAGCTGATCACCGGCCTCAAGCTCAAGTACGAGGGCCAGATCGTGCTCGTCGACGCGGAGGGCAAGTTCCGCTACGTCCGCATGACCGACCCGACGCCCTACGACATCGCCTGCGTGGACCTCGCGCTGAAGCAGATCGTCAAGTAGGCGACGCGCTCCGGAGCACGTCGTACGGGCGCGCCCGCACGCAGGAGCGCGGCCGTCGTCGTCGCCGTGCGGCGGTCCCGCGGCCTCGACGTCAGCCCGCGGACACCAGCCGCGCGACGCGGTCGACGACCGCGCCGGCCTCGAGGCTCGACGTGTCGACGACGTGCGAGGCCTGCGCATACAGCGGGGCCCGCGCGGCAAGGAGGCCCTTCAGCTCGGTCATCGCGTCCGCGCGGCGGGCCATGGGGCGCAGGTCGCCCTGGGCCTCCACCCGACCCATGTGCTGCTCGGGCCGGGCACGGAGCCAGACCGTGGTGCACGCGCCCCGCAGACGGGCGAACGTGGCGGGGTCGGTCACGAGGCTGCCACCCGCGGCCACGACGAAGCCCGCGGGCTCCGCGAGCAGGTGCTCGAGGGCCTCGCGCTCGATCCGGCGGTAGTACGCCTCCCCGTGGACGGCGAACAGCTCGGCCAGGGGAAGGCCCGCGAGCTCCTCGACGCGCTGGTCGAGCTCGTGGAACGGGACCCCGATCCGTTCGGCCAGCAGGTGGCCCACGGTGCTCTTGCCGGCACCTCGAAGGCCCAGGAGCGCCACCCGGACGGGCCCGACCTCGGCGAGCAGGTCCGCCATCGGGTGACCCAGGGCGCGCGCGACCTCCGCGAGACGCAGCACGGAGATGTTCCCCCGTCCCGCCTCGACGTCGGCCAGGAAGCGGCTCGAGACCCCGGTGGCCTCGGAGAGGGCCTCGAGGGTCCAGGACCGGGCGTGCCGGAGCTCCCGGACACGACGGCCCAGTGCGGAGAGGAGGGGATCGCGGGGGAATTCGACCGCAGCGGACATGAATGCAATATACTTCCCTTGCTGGACCCTGTCCAAGCAGTATGCTGCGCGCCCCCGAGGAGACCACGCTTGGCGGACGTCGCCCTTTCAGCTCCCGTCACCCATCCCCCGGTCCGGTTCGAGACCTCCCCCGACCGCTACCGCCACTGGAAGCTCTCCGTGGAGGGCGCGATCGCGCGGCTCCTCATGGACGTCGACGAGGAGGGCGGCCTGCGGCCGGGCTACGCGCTCAAGCTCAACTCGTACGACCTCGGCGTCGACATCGAGCTCGCCGACGCGATCCAGCGCCTCCGCTTCGAGCACCCGGAGGTCCGGGTCCTGCTCGTGACGAGCCTGAAGGACCGCATCTTCTGCGCGGGCGCGAACATCTTCATGCTGGGCGCGTCGACGCACTCGTTCAAGGTGAACTTCTGCAAGTACACGAACGAGACGCGGCTCTCGCTCGAGGACGCCTCCGCGCACTCCGGCCTCCTAAGCGTCTGCGCGGTGAACGGGACGGCGTCGGGCGGCGGCTACGAGCTGGCCGAGGCGTGCGACGAGATCCTCTTGAAGGACGACGGGAGCACGGCGGTGAGCCTGCCCGAGGTTCCCCTGCTCGGCGTGCTGCCCGGCACGGGCGGCCTCACGCGCCTCGTGGACAAGCGCAAGGTCCGCCGCGACCTCGCCGACGTGTTCAGCAGCCTCGCGGAGGGCGTCAAGGGCCGGCGCGCGAAGGAGTGGGGCCTGGTCGACCAGGCGATCCCCTCCTCGCGGTTCGCCGCGGGCGTCGAGGAGCGGCTGAAGGCGGTCGCCGCGGCGCAGGAGACGCGTTGGTCGCACCGCAAGGGCCCGGGCGTCGCCTGGACGCCCCTCGGCGTCACCTACCGCGCCGACGGCGCCGGCTATCGGCACGTGACCTACCAGGTGGACGCGGTCGCCCGCACGGCCCGCCTGACGATCGCGGTGCCCCCGGGCCCCGTGCCCGCGACGGCCGCGGAGGCCCGCGCACAGGGCATGGACTGGTGGATCCTGCGCGCGTTCCGCGAGCTCGACGACGCGCTGCTCGACCTCCGCTTCAACCGCCTAGAGATCGGCCTCGTCCTGCTCGGGACGACGGGCGACCCCGCCGTCGTGCGCTCGACCGACGCGCTCCTCGACTCGGCGAAGGACGACTGGTTCGTCTCCGAGGTCCGCGGGTTCCTCCGCCGGACCCTCAAGCGCCTCGACCTCACGGCGAAGTCGCTCTTCGCCCTGGCGACGCCAGACTCCTGCTTCGTCGGCACCCTGCTCGAGGTGGC
>JAYTCP010000271.1:0-2493 GCA_043736435.1 Planctomycetia bacterium
CGTCGCGAGCGTGCCGCCCGCGGAGAGGTCGATGAAGGCCATCGGCGCGCCCGGCTCGAGGATCTGGTGGAATCCGAGGCCGAGGATCCCGTCGCGCGCCACCTGGACCACGTCCTTCTCGGTCCCGTCCGGGGCCACGGCCTTCACGCTCTTCGTCCGGATCGTCACGGTGAAGCCCGCTAGACTGCCCTGGAGCCGCTTCGCCACGGCGTCGGGGTCGAGCGCGAGGACCAGGCCGGAGGGATCGACCACGGCGCCCATGGCGTCGGACTTGATCTCGATGGCCTGCTCCTGGCCGCCCATCGCCATCTTGAGCTCGAAGACGCCGCGGAGGATCACGATGGCGGGCGCCTTCGCGAGCAGCCGTTCCTCGGCCGTGGGCTCGGCGGCGCGCGCAGGAGCCACCCCGGCGAACAGCAGACCCCCGACCGCGAGCGCCGCAGCCGAGCGCGGGAGGAGGCGACGCAGGACGCTCACTTCGGCTGCTCCGGCGTCTTCGGGGCCTCGGGTGCCTTCGGGGCGTCGGGCGCCTTCGGTGCGTCGGGCGCCTTCGGGGCCTCGGGTGCCTTCGGGGCGTCGGCCTTGCCCTCGGCCGCACCCTCCTTCTTGGCGGCCTCGGCCTTGCTCACGGCGTCCGCGATGCGCTTCCTCGCCTGCTCGACGCTCTTCGTCACGACGTCGAGGGGCAGGAGAAACGTCTTCGACTCGGAGCCATCCTCCTCGGACGCCCCCACGCTGCTCTCCTGGGAGGCGAGCACGCCGGCGACCTTGCCCGCCGCGTCGAAGACGGGCAGGCCGGTCCAGGCGAACTCGCCGGCCACGCCCCACATCGCGCGGGGCTTCTCCACCTTCCCGGTCACGTAGACCCGCCCGTGGGCGGGCGCGTAGTCGAACCCGCGGCCCTCGCGCCACACGCCGAAGTAGTCGCCGCCGATCCGCGGCTCGGTCGACGCCGAGAGGTCGACCGCCGAGAGGGCCTTGCCCACGAGCCCGAGGATCTGCACGTAGGCCAGCGAGAGCGTGCGGTCCCTCGCGACGACGACGGCCTCCCACTCCTGGGGGTCGTTGCCGAAGAGCACCTTCAGGTCGACGATCTTCTCGTCCGTCCCGCCGAGGTCGGCGTCGGCCATCAGGACGAAGCCCGACGGGTCGATCACGACGCCGAGCGCCGTCGCCGACGTCTCGGAATTCTCCGACTTCTGCACGAACTTGAACGACACGATCGCGGGGGACTTCGCCGCGAGGAGGGCATCCGCGGGCGAGTCGCCGGCGAAGGCCGGAGGCACGAGCACGAGCGGCACGAGGAGCGCGAGCAGGACGGGGGCGAAGGACCGGGACATCGGAGGCTCCGGGGCGCGCGAGGGCGCACCCCCACGGGAAAGGGTCAGCGGGGGGTGTCGGGGGTGCGCGGAGGCGCGGGGACCGGGTCGGGGGAAGGGGCCGGGCCCGGCGCGGGGGAAGGCGGGCATTCGGGCCCAACGGGCCCGACGGGGGAGGAAGGGGATGAGGGGGGCGGCGGGGCGTCCCCCATCCCCGGCGCAGCCGGATCCTTCGGGGCGTCCGGAGAGTGCGGAGCCGGCGGCGCGCCGTCCATCCCGGCGCCATCCATGCCGGCGGTCTCGGCCTGCTTGGCCTCGGCCTTCGCCTTCTCGTTCTTCTCGAGGGCCTCGGGCACGCGCTTGCGCGCGAGCGCGAGGCTCTTCGTCACCGCGTCGAGCGGCAGGAGGAAGACGTCGGACGAGCTGCTGCCGTCGTCGTCGCCGCCCTCGACGCTCTGCTGGTTCGACAGCACGCCGACGGGCCGCCCCTTGAGGTCGAAGACCGGCAGCCCGGACTCGCCGAACTCGCCGGTGAAGTCCCACATCTTCCGCGGGTTCTCGATCCGGCAGGTGACGTAGAGGCGGCGAATCGAGGGCGCGTAGTCGAAGCCGCGTCCCGTGCGCGAGACCCCGAAGAGGTCCTGGCCGATCTTCGGCTCCGTTCCCGCGGCGAGATCGACGGCGGGGAGCGCGTTGCCGGCGAGGTCGAGGATCTGGACGTAGGAGAGGTCGAGGGTGGAGTCGCGCGCGACGAAGATCGCGTCCCACTCCTTCGGGTCGTTCCCGAGGAACACGTGGATCGACCGCACCTTCGTACCGGTGATGCCGAGCTCGGAGCCCGAGAGCAGCACGATCCCGCTCGGGTCCACGATGGCGCCGTGGGCGACGGTCGTCGACTCGTCGTCGCCGCCCCAGCTGACGAGCGACTTGAGCGTCACGATCGAGGGTGCGACGCGCGCGAGGTGCGCCTCGAGGTCGGTCGTGCGGGCCGACAGCGGGGCGGCGGGTGCCGGCTCGGAGGGGGCCGGGTCGCCCGCGCGCGCGCGCGCGCGCGCGGAGACGCACACGCTCGCCGCCACGAGCGCTGCAGTCGCCATTCGGAGGCGATGCCTCACTTCGGCCCCTCGGGCGCCCTCGGGGCGTCCGGGGCCTTCGGGGCGTCCGGGGCCTTCGG
>JAYTCP010000272.1:0-8709 GCA_043736435.1 Planctomycetia bacterium
CAAGCGCCGCAAGCCCTCCGCGGCGCCCCGGGTCCCCGCGCCTCGCGCCGGCGAGGACGCGGATCCTTTCCCGGACGGGACCGCCGACGAGGTGGACGCCCCCGGAGGGGACGGACTCGCCGGCGCGCCCGCCCGCGGGCGACGGCTGGCCGGGGGCATCGCCGCCCGCCTCGCCAAGGTCGAGGGACTCGTCGTCACCGAGGAAGAGAAGGGCCACGTGGTGAAGTTCGAGGGGCGCGTCGCCGCGCGCCTCCTGTTCGGCCACGGGGTCGCGGACGTCCACGTCGATCCCCGGGCCGGCGTCGGCGCGCCCCTGAAGCTGCGCCGGATCGGCAGCCCGCACCCGGACCGTCGCCTCTCGGCCGAGGGCTGGCGCCGGATGGTGGTCCGCACCTCGCGCGACGCCTCCCGCGTGGTGGACGCCCTGCGGCGGCCGAAGTCGAAGTCGACGGGGGACGACCTCGCACCCGGCCGCCACCGTGGCCCGCGGACCGACCTCCTGGTGGGCCGCGTGCGCGTGCGGCGGCTGCGGGACCCCGTCCGCGAGGACGACGGCGTGCGCGTGTACGTGGACGAGACCTGGCCCCGAGGCGTCGACCGCGAGGCGGTCGAGGTCAGCGACTGGGTGCCCGGCATCGCCCCCAGCAAGCCGCTGCGCGAGGCCTACGGCGAGGTGCCCGCGAAGGGCCGCGGCTTCCGCCGCCGCTACCTCTCCGAGCTCAAGGGCACGGCGAAGGCCGAGCTCGTCAGCCGCCTGCGCTTCCTGTCGCGCGAGGGGCCCATCACCCTGCTCACCGACGTGCGCGACGTGAGCCTGTCCCATGCCGCGGTGCTCGCCGACGCGCTCGCGCACGGCCGCACGCCGCGCGCCTGATCCGGAGCTCACGATGGCCGACACCATCTTCGGGAAGATCCTGCGGGGCGAGGTGCCCTCGAAGCGCCTCCACGAGGACGAGCGCTGCATCGTCATCGCCGACATCCACCCGCAGGCGCCGTTCCACGCCCTCGTGATCCCGCGCAAGGCGATCGCCTCGCTCGCGGACGCGCAGCGCGAGGACGAGGCGCTCCTCGGGCACTGCCTGCTCGTCGCCCACGCGGTGGCAGCCGCGGGCGGCATCGGCGACGCCTTCCGCGTCGTGACGAACTCCGGGGCCGGCGCGGGGCAGACGGTGCCCCACCTTCACTTCCACGTCCTCGGCGGACGCCCCCTCCGCGGCGGGATGGGGTAGCCCCGTAGGGCTCGCCCGCCTCGCTACTCGGCGGCGTCCGAGCCCGTGCCGCGCGACGGCATCAACGCGATGACGGCCGCGTGCAGCCCGACGATCACGATGATCCCGAGGCCGACCATGGCGATGTTGCCGATCGAGAAGAAGCCGTAGCGCGGGATCCCGTGGCCGAGGCCCGCGACCACGCCCAGCAGGAACGAGATGCGCAGGGCGCGCACGTCGCTCGGACCGTTCGGATCGTCGTCTTGCGGGTTCATGGGGATCTCCGGTGCGCGGCGCATCGTACGGTGCGCCCCGCCCGGGCGGAATCACGAAACGGGGGGGGCCCGGAGCCGCCGCACGGCCGCCTCGTAGGCGTCGGGGTCGTTCAGGTTCTCGAGCGATCGCAGGTCCGGATCGACCGCGCGGAGCCGCGCCTCCGGCACGCGCACGCCGCGCACGCGTTCGAACACGTCGTGCGCCCGCAGCCGACCCTCGGCGAGGAGGGCCTCCACGGCGGGCAGGACGGTCGCACGGCGGTAGGCGCCCGCCAGGGGGTGGAGGCGGTCGAGGACGGACGGCAGGGCGACGTCGGCGTCGCGGAGGGCCTCGAAGACCGCGCGGACGAAGGCCGGCGAGAGGAACGGCGCATCGCACCCCGTCACGAACGCGACGGGAGCCTCGAGCGCGCGCAACCCCGGCGCGAGGCCGCCGAGCGGACCGAGCCCCTCGGCGTCGTCGAACGCGCGGCGCAGCACCACGCCCGGGGGCAGCGGTCCCACGTCGGGGATCTCCTGCTCCCGTCGCGTGACCACGACGATCTCCTCGACGACCTGCGCGAGCGCCTGCACGACGTGGCCGAGGAGCGGGCGGTCCCCGAGCGGGAGCGACGCCTTGTCGCGCCCCATGCGCGTGCTGCGGCCTCCGGCCAGGACGACGGCGCCACGGGAGGCGGGCATCCTCGTCATGGCGGTGCCGTCCTCCGCTGCGCTACCTCAGCCCGGCGCCGAAGGAGCTGCCGGTCTCGGTCGTCGGCGGCGGAGGCGTCCGCGGGCTCGGACGCGGGGGAGGACTCACGGGGGCGGCGGGGGAGCGGGGGGCCGCGGACGCCGGGGTCGCCTCGGCTGCGACGCGCGCCGGCTCCGTGGCGCGCATCGGCGCTGCGACCGGCTCCGACCGGACGGGAGCGGTGGGTCGCGGCGCCGCAGCGGCGCGCACCGGCTCGGGCCGCGGGGGCGTCGGAAGGGGAGGTGCCTCGATCCGCTCTTCCACGATCGGCTCGAAGCGATCGGGGAGGTCGTCGGTAAAGGGTCCCGGGGCGCCCTCGCCCCCGCTGCGCCCGTGCGGGGCTTCGTCGCCCCCCCGGCTCCGTCCGCGACCCCGACCGCCGCGGCGGCGCCGCCGGCGGGACAGGTCGCCGCCCTCCATCGACGGCATCGGCTCCTCGTCGAGCTCGCGCACGGGACCGTCGTCGCCCGAGGTCTGGGGGAAGTCGCTCGGGGGGTGGGGGACGTGGCCGCGGACGTGGCGATCCTCGTGCGCCCAGACCTCGTCGGCGATCTCGCGCCACTGGGTGACCGGCGCGAGGTCCATGCCGCGCGCCTCGAGGAGGAGCCCGTAGAAGGCCAGCGCCTCGGGGAACACCGCGCGGTGCACGAGGCTGCTGCGACGACGGCGCTGGTCGGGCGCCTCCTTCAGCCGGTCGATCAGCCAGAGGATCTCGCGGAGCTCCCACGAGACCTTCCGCGGAATGCTCATCCGCAGCGCGATGGGCCGGAACGCGACCTCGGTGTGCGTCGCGATGTCGGGCCCGAGGCGGCGTCCGTTCGCCCACTCGTCGAGGATCCAGGGCCCGAAGAGGGTCGCCATCTCGAGCGACTCGGGGACGCCGCGGGCCGCCATGCCCCACGCGTCCGCCGCGCCGAGCAGGTTCCAGGTGAGGTGCGTGGCCGGCGTCTCCTCGGGCTCCCCGCGGCTCGCGGCCGCGTGGGTCCCGCCGGTCTGTTTGGGCCAGTCGATGGGCCGGTCGAGGAACGAGACGAGCTCGGGCAGCCACGGGCGCAGGACGCCGAGCTCGTACAGGCTGCGCAAGGTGCGCGAGGCCGAGCCGCGGCCGAGGACCTTCACCAGCTCGATGTAGAGGCGCGAGCGGCTCGCCTTGTCGATCTCCTCGGCGCACGACCCGATCGCGCGCTCGAGCGCGGGCTCGAGCCGGCCGCCGATCCGCGCGGCGAAGTGGATCGCCCGGATCATGCGGACCGGGTCCTCCTTGATCCGGCGCTCGGGGTCGCCGATGGCCCGGATCGTGCGCGTCTCGAGGTCCTTCAGGCCGCCGACGTAGTCGACGACGCGGTCCTCCGAGGGGTCGTAGAACAGCGCGTTCACCGTGAAGTCGCGGCGGAACGCGTCCTCCTCGGCGTTGCCGAACACGTTGTCGTCGTAGATCGGCCCGCCCTCGCCGTCCGGGTGGAGCCCCTGCTCGCCCGGGTCGCGCCGGAAGGTGGCAGCCTCCACGATCTTGCCGTCGTCGAACCGGATGTGGGCCAGCCGGAAGCGCCTCCCGATGATGAAGGCGTTGCGGAAGACGCGCTTGATGCGGTTCGGGGGCGCGTCCGTCGCGACGTCGAAGTCCTTCGGCTCGAGGCCCAGGAGGAGGTCTCGCACGCACCCGCCGACGAGGTAGGCCTCGTGCCCCATGCGCTGGAGCCGCGTGACGACGTGGACGGCCTCCGGATCGAGGGCTTCGCTGCGGATGCGTCCGGCGCCGGGCACCACCCGCGGCTCCGTGCGCGGCTTCGACGGCGCCCCGCGCTCCCCCCGATCGGGCTCCCCGCTCCGGTCCGTCCGCAGGTGGTGATCTTGGGGCGCGCCGGGAGTCGTCCAGTCCATCCGGGCCATCGTACGGCGAGGTGCGCCCGAATCGGGGTTCCCGTCGAAGCGCTTCCGGGGGCTCGGCCGCCTCCCCTGCCCCCGGTCGGGCCCTCGTCCGTACCCGAAAGCCCGAACTCCTCCGCGCTTCCAAGCCCTCCTCCCGCCCGCCCACGGGGCGCGGGGGAGGCGTACGTGGCGCCCGGATCCCCCCGGACGTATCCTCCCGCCGACGCGGAGGTCCCATGCGCCGCCGGTTCGCCCTCGTGATCGCGCTCGCCTCGCTCCTTCCTGCCTGCTCCGGGGTCAGCGACCTCGGCAAGGCCCCCACCCCGTTCGCGGGGACCGAGGGCGATGCGGTCCGCAAGAAGGCCGACGCAGCGCTCGCGGAGAAGAAGTACGCCGAGGCCTGGAACCTCGAGGCGCAGGCGGGCACCGACCGCGCGCGGCTCGAGGCGATCGCGCTCGCCTCGCTCGAGGCCGACGAAGGGCCGTTCGAGGACATGCTCGCGCAGCTGCGCACGAAGTTCGGCGGCCTCTCGCCGGAGGGCCGGGCCCGCGTCACGGCATTCACGTCGAAGGAGCTCGGGCTCGCGCATTGGGCGCGCGCCGTCGACGTCGAGCTCGCCGCCGCCGACGACGCCCCGGCCTACGCCGGTGCCTGGCGCGTCTACGAGCAGACGCCTCCGGGCGAGGCGCTCGCCGTGCTCGAGTCGCTCCGCGCGGCGCGCAAGGACCACGACCTGGCCTCCGCCGCAGCGAAGCCCAAGTAGACCGTGGCGCGCCTCGGCATCGCGGTGGTCGGCTGTGGCGAGTGGGGGCGCAACCACGTGCGCGCGTTCGTCGGGCTGCCGGGTGCCAGCCTGCTGCACGTGGCCGACCGCAGCCCGGAGCGGCGGGAGGTGGCGCGCGGGATCGCCCCCGACGCCGTCGTCTCCGAGGACCTCGACGTCGCGCTGAAGGACCCCGCGGTGGGAGCCGTCGTCGTGGCGACGCCGAGCCCGACCCACGCGGCCATCGGACGCGCGGCCCTCGCGGCGGGCAAGCACGTGCTCGTCGAGAAGCCGCTCGCGCCCACGGTGGCCGAGGCCGACGACCTCGTCGCGCGCGCGGCCCATGCCGACCGCGTCCTCATGGTGGGGCACCTCCTCCTCCACCACCCGGCCGTGCGCCACCTGAAGACGCTCCTCGCCCGCGGGGGCCTCGGCGAGCTCCACTACCTCTACGCCCAGCGCACGAACCTCGGGCGCATCCGGACCGACGAGAACGCGCTCTCGAGCCTCGGGCCCCACGACGTGAGCGTCATGGCGCACCTGCTCGACGCGTGGCCCGAGACGGTCTCCGCACACGGGGCCGCGTACGTCCAGCCGACGCGCGAGGACGTCGTCTTCGTCACGATGCGCTTCCCGGGAGGCCGGCTCGGCCACATGCACCTGTCGTGGCTCGACCCGCACAAGGTCCGCCGCCTGACGCTCGTGGGCTCGCGGCGCATGGCTGTGTTCGACGACATGGAGCCCGCCGACAAGATCCGCATCCACGACAAGGGCCCCGTGCCCGCGGAACCCGGCACGTGGGGCGAGGCCTTGGCGCTCCGTTTCGGCGAGACCCGCATCCCGCGGCTCCAAACGGTCGAGCCGCTGCGGGCCGAGCTGCGCGCCTTCGTCAAGTCGTGCGTGACGGGGTCGAAGCCCCTGACCGACGGCGCGTCGGGCGCTGCGGTGGTGCGCGTCCTCGCGGCAGCGGAGCGGAGCCTGCAGAAGGGCGGCCGCGAGGTCACCGTGGAGTAGCGCCAGGGTAGCGCCAGAGGAGCGCCAGAGGAGCGCCAGGGCAGCGGCGAGGATTGGGGCGTTCGGCGAGGTCGACGAGTGGGGGGGCGTGGGGGGCCGGGCCGGCGTCCCGGGGAAGCGATCCGCGCCTCCGGGCGCGCCGGACGGTCCTTGGGACGCGCGGCCGCCGAGGGGACACTGCGCCGTTCCCCCTCCGAGGAGCGCCCGGATGTCCGCCGCACCCGCCTCGCCCGCTGCCGTCCCCCTCATGGACCCGAAGCGCGTCTACGCGCAGTGGGGGCCCTCCGCCGAGGAGGCGCTCGTTCGCATCTTGCGCGAGCACTCCTACGTGAAGGGGCCCGAGGTGAAGGCCCTCGAGGAGGAATTCGCGGCGTTCACGGGCGTCAGGCGCGCGGTGGCCGTCGACTCCGGCACGGACAGCCTCTACCTCCCTCTCCGCGCCGTCCTCGACGACTTGCCCGCGGACCGGCGTGAGGTGATCGTGCCGTCGTTCACCTTCTTTGCCACCGCCGGCGCCGTGTCCAACGCCGGCGGCGTGCCGATCTTCGCCGACGTGCGCGAGGACTCGCAGAACCTCGACCCGGCCTCCGTCGCGAAGCTCGTCTCCGACCGCACCGCGGCGATCGTCCCCGTCCACCTGTTCGGCAACCCGGCCGACCTGCCCGCGATCCGCGCGGCCCTCGGGGGGCGCAAGGTCTTCATGCTCGAGGACGCAGCCCAGGCCGTGGACGCGACGGTGCGGGGCAAGCGCGTGGGCGCGCTGGCCGATGCGGGCTCGTTCAGCTTCTACCCGAGCAAGAACCTGGGCGCCGCCGGCGACGGCGGCATGTTCACCACCGACGACCCCGCCATGGCCGACCTCGTCGCGATGCTGCGCGAGCACGGCAGCAGCCAGAAGCTCTACCACCACGAGCGCGTGGGCAAGAACAGCCGCATGGACGAGATGCAGGCGGCCGTCGTGCGCCGCAAGCTCCCGCACCTGCCCTCCTGGACCGCGGCGCGCCAGGCCGTGGGGTCCCGCTACTCCGCGGGCTTCGCCGACGTGCCCGAGCTGAAGGTGCCGGTGCCGCTCCCCGGCGGCACGCACGTCTACCACCTCTACACCCTGCGCGCGCAGCGCCGGGACGCGTTGGTGGCCCACCTGAAGGCGCGCCAGATCGGGTGCGGTGTCTACTACCCCGTGCCCCTCCACCGCCAGCCGTGCTTCGCCAAGCACGCGCCTGCGGCGTGCCCCGTGTCCGACCACCTCGCCACCGAGGTCGTGAGCCTGCCCTGTTTCCCCGGCCTGACGGTGCCGGAGCAGGACCTGGTCATCGCCGAGGTGCGGCGCTTCTACGGGAGATAGGACGGACGAGCCTCCGGCGCGGGCGACGTCCACGCAGATGGACGTCGGGGACCGCCCCCGTCGGCCCCCGTGGACGTGGAGGGGGGCCGCGACGGCCGTAACCCCTTGCGCGGCAGACCTAGAGGGCTCCCCCGTGCGTCGGCACGCAGCGTGCTTTCCGGTCCCTTGATGTTCCCTGGAAACGATCCTTCGGTTCCCGACCGCCGACGTGACCCACGCCATCGTGTGGCGGGCCACGCGGCCCTCCTCCCCACGCGCGTCGCGTCCGACTCCCTCTACGCCACCGTGGTGGACGTGAGCGCGGGGGGTGTCCGCGTGCGGCTCGAGCCCGGCGTGAAGGTGGCCGCCGGAGAGTCCTACCTGGTCGATCTCGACGTGGGCTTCCCGGGCGCCGCCGACGCGGGGACCGCCGTGCGCCTTCGCGGCCGGGGCTTCTCCTTGCGGACAAAGCCGCTGGAGGACGGGCAGGGGCTCGAGGTCGCGGTGCGCTTCGAGGGGCCGCTCCTCGTCTGCGACGGGTTCGTGCCCCCGGGCCCGCTGGAGGCTCCGTTGCGCCTGAGTCCGCCGCCCGTGCCGACCGGCAGTCGCCCGAGTAGCACGGAGCTTCGCGCCGAGGGCGAAACCGCATCCGAGGGGGGCTCTGCGTGAACCCGTGACCTCCGGCTTGACAGCTCGCCCCGGACGTTTCGTAAGGCGCCAAGGGCGCGCGGTTTACGGCGTCGGCCAGAGTTGTGTGTGCGCACAGGTGTGCTGTCCGGGTGACACTTCCCTGCGCGTCCCTGCACGATGGGGCGGGTGTGGCTGCCTCCCCCTTGCGTGGGGGACGACCCTCGACGGCGGTCAGGGCGCCTGCGTCTTGATTATCACGCCCTCGATTCGCTTGCCCGCGATCACGGTGGCGGTGGCCTCGCCGAACGCATACTCCGGCCCGCGCGTCGCGAGGACAAGCGCGCCCTCAGCCCCAATCGGGTAGAGGAACCGGCCGTCCTCCCCGCTGATCGTGTAGGTTATCACCCCCTCAATTCCACCTCCGGCGCCCTCCGCCGCCACGATCCAGCCGATGGCCGGCTTCCCTTCTGGGGTTAGCACGCGACCCGCGACCTCGCCGAAGCGTGTCAGGCGGATAACGACACGGCCCTCAGGTGCCGCTTTGGGTTCGTCCGTGGCGGGTCTCGCTCCACTCGAGACGTACCCCTCTGCAAAGGCCTGGGCCATATCCCCGTGGCGCACGTTCCGGAGCCGGAACCGGCCCTCTGCGTCCGACGTCGCGGTCGGCAACTCCAGGTCATCCTGAGGCGGGCGGACAATCGCCCCGGCGATCGGCTTGCCCTTGTCGTCGACCACGGTCCCCTCGAGGACGCGCGTGGGTGCCAGGCGAATCTCGTGCTCAAGGAGCTTGCCCCCAACGAGCTCGAACGTAGTCTCGACTGCCTCCCTGAGGCTCACATCCGGGTTCCGCATCTCCTTGGAAGCCGCGAGCGGGATGCCCATCTTCCCCGCCGGT
>JAYTCP010000273.1:0-5079 GCA_043736435.1 Planctomycetia bacterium
GAGCGGCGAGTCGTCCACGGGCAGACGGAGCTCGAGCTCCGCCGCGTCCGTCGGCACGCCGGGGCGCACGTCGCGGAGGGGCTTCGCGTCGAAGCCGGCGGCCGCCGCGGATCGGGGGGTGCCCGACGCGACCACCGTGTAGGGTCCTGCGGGCAGGTCGTCGATCCGGAAACGTCCCTCGTCGTCCGTGGTCGTGGCGGCGTAGTGGACGAGCGGCGGCGCCCCCGGCTTGGGCGTGTCCTGCCCGAGCATGACGTCGGGCGTGCTCTCGGGGAAGGCGTCCGCGACGGGCACGGCCCCGTTCGCCACGCGGACGCCGACACCGGCGGCCGGGGTGCCGTCGGCCTGCCGGACCGTGCCGGCCAGACGGTGTGCCGCCGCCAGCCGCACGAGCACGGGCTCCGGCGCCGTCTGCGTCCAGGGGACTTCGAAGGGCGTCGCGGCGAATCCCTTGGCGCGGACGAGCAAACGCAACGGGGGGACGGTCTGGCCAGGGCGCAGCCGACCGACGAAGAACGTGGCGCGCCCCTGCGCGTCCGTCCGCTGGGACTGCCCGCTGTTGATCGCCCAGCTGACGGTTGCGCCCTCGACGGGCGCCCCCCGCAAGTCCTCCACGCGAATCGGGATCCCCGCGATCTCGCCGTCCGTCGGGGGCTTGGCCTCCGTCAGCACGAGGTCGGGCGCCTCGACGACGGTGCCGGGAACGAGGCGCACGGTCAGCGTCCCGTCGGGGTCCCGGCGCCCGCCGTAGGACGCCGCCTCCGTCTTCACGCGGGCCTCGACGAGCTGATCGATCTCGACCCCGCCGGGGATTGGGATCCACGGAAGTCGATACCGCCCATCCTCGCCCGTGGGCTCGGCCCACGCCGCGGGCGCGGTCGGATAGAGGTCCTTCGGGATCCACGCCGTCACGACACCCGGGGCCAGTCGTGGATAGACGGTCACCTTCGGCACCGGCTTCCCCGCCGCGTCCACCACCCGACCCGCAATCCCCCCGGCGGCCTGCAGCTTCAGCGTGACCTCGATCGTGCTCCCGTCCGCGCCGGCGAGGATCTCCTCGCTCGCGGCGGCACGCCCTTCCACCCACGCGCTCACGAAGCCGAGGACGATGCCCTTGCGCCCCCCGGAGTGGGAAGCGATCGGGTGGAACCCGTTCGACGGAACGTGCTCGAACCGGAACGTCCCGTCGGCCGCGCTCGTCGTCTCCGCCAGCCTGCGGGGGCCCCACGGCATCGGGACGGATGCCTGCCCCATCGCGCGGCCGATGGACGTCTGGCCTTCCATGCTCCACAGCACCACGGACAGGCCCGGGACGGGCTTCTCCGTCTCCGCCTCGACGACGCGCCCCGACACCGTCGCGCCCCGCACGACCACGAAGTCGCGACGCGCCTCCGCCCCGGGCGCGGCGGCCGGTACACGTTCCAGGAAGAGGGGCGCATACCCCACGGCCTCGACGATCGCACGGGTCGGCTGCCACCAGGTCGTCGCCTTCGTGGCGGCCGCCCACCCTTCGATCCGGTAGGCCCCCGTCGCGTCGGTGACGGCTTCCCTCTCGATCCGGATCACGTCGAGCAGGAACATCACCCGTACCTTCGCCTTCGCGACAGGCTCGCTCTCCACGTTCGTCACCGTCCCGACCAGCACCCCCGCCGTCTCGAGCACGATCCTCACGACGGCGCCGGGCCCCACGGCGCTCCTCACCTGGGGCGCGTAGCCCTCGGCGATCACGACCAGGCTCTGGCTCGTGGACGCCTTCGAGATGGCGACGACGAACCGGCCCTCCGCATCGGTGATGGCGTCGAAGCCGGGGAAGCCCTCGCCGCCGACGTCCTTCTCGAAGTACGTCTTCGCCGTCGTGTCGGGGATCGAGATCACGCGCGCCCCGTCGATCCCCTTCCCCTGCCGGTCCACCACGGTGCCGGTGGCGCGCGGCATGTCCGGAGGAATCGGGGGGCGCGGGGGGACGACGGGGGCCACGGGCGCCATGCCGCCCGTCCCGGCGAGCCGCGACGCCTCCGAGGCCGCGTCGGGCGCGATGCCTTCGAACGCCGCGGGAGCGGGCGCGGCGTCCTCGCGGGAGCCCTCGCCGGGTTCGGGCAGCAGGCCCAACGTCCACGCGGCGGCGCCGAGGATCGCGATCGCGAGGACGAGGAGCAGGACTCTCGGGTTGCGCACGCGTCGCCTCCGGCGGGTCGCGAGCGAGGGGACGCGGGCGATTCCCCCGGTTCCGTCCGACGCGACAGGCGGCACGGGCCGAACCGCCGATCCCTTCCTACCGAGGAGGGCGGCCCGTGGTCAAGGCGCGAGTGCCGGGCGGGGGGTCATCGCCCGTCGCGCGCTTCCGGGCTCGTGTCGGTGAGCGCGCCGCCGGGGATCACATCGATCAAGGAGCGCCGCAGGAAGAGGAGCGCGAACGACGTGTCGAGGACCTCGCCGGGCTTGTGGGTGCTGTCGCTGTCCCAGTAGCCCTTGGCGGTCTGCCTCCCCACGAGCTCGCGCGCCATCTCGACATACCACAGGTGCGCGCCGAGGCGGCGGTTGCCGATCAGGTCGCACGCGCGCTCGACGCAGTACTGCCAGTAGACGTGGTAGACGTTCGTCTTCTTCTTCTTCGGATTCGCGTAGGCCGACCAGTTCCGGTCGAGCCACGCAAGACCGTCGAACACGGCCTGTTGGATCGCGGCGGGGTCCCGCGCGAGGAAGGTCTTGTCCTCCCTCGCGAAGAGCACGTTGCGGGCCATGAGGATCGTCCCGAGCCCGCAGGCCGTCATGCCGCCCGTCGCCTCCCCCTCGTCCGGGTCCTTCATGCCGAGCGCGTACGCGAAGCCGCGCGCACGGTCGGTGGCGGCGGCGCCCCCGGCCGGCCCTGCCGCTGTGCCGCCGCCGACCGCCGGTCGCGCCCCGGCGCCCCCCTCCTTCGCCGCACCGCCCTCGCGCACGAGCACCGCCCGCGGGTGCGCCGGCCCGTCCTTCTCCTGCTGCGCCAGCGCGAACGTGACGAGGTCGTTCCACACCCTCGCCTCGGTCTTGATCCCGCACCGCTCGGCCGCGAACAGCGCGAGCGCCACCATCTGCGTGCTCGACAGATCGTCGGCCGGACTCGCCGCAGGCTGGCCCGCGAGGTTGTAGCGCCACCCGAGCGCCTTCGCATCGGCCCGCATCTTGACGAGGTGCGACTGGAGCCGCTGAGCCCAGTCGCGGAGCTCGGGCGCGAGGCGGACGCGGTCCCCCGCAGCCATGCTGTCCTTCGTCTTGCGGAAGGGATCCGCCGTCGCCGTCACGGCGAGCAGCACGACCGCGGTCTCGTACGCGCCGCCCGGCAGCTTGTGCCGGTCCTTCAGGAACTTGAAGCCGCGCTTGAGCACGGGGTCCTCGGCGCTCTCCCCGCACTTGAGGAGCGCGTACAGCGCGAGGCCCGTGGTGCCGGCCGGGTGCTTGTAGGCATCGCCCCCCGCGGGCGTGCCCTCGTAGGCCGCGTTCCCCTCGACGAGGCCAAACGACCCGTCGGGCAGCTGCCGCTGCTTCAACCACCGCACGCCGTGCTTCACCGCATCCTCGATGCGCTCCGACAGGCTCCGATCCACGCCGTCCTCGTCGAGCGCGCCCGTCGGCGCGGGCAGCGGCTCGGGCGACGGAGCCGGCGGAGGCGGCGCGTTGGCGCCCATGGCCGGGTCCACCCCGAGCACCGGTGCATCGGCAGGCCGCACGAGCGGGGGCGCCATGACGGGCTCGTCGATCGCGGGAGCCGGGTCCAGGCCGCTCGGGGAGGCCGCCTCCTCGCGCTCGGGAGGCGTCGCGCCGGAGTCGGGCGCGACATCGGGGGGCGGTGGTGCGGAGGATTCGGGGTGCCTGGGCCGCAGGCCCATAGGGGGCGGGGCCGTCTCCCCGGGCACGGGGGCCCCGGGTTCCGCGGGCGTCGAGCCCACGGGGGCGGATCCGCCTCGGGCATCGCCCGCCCTCCACGCAAGGACGGCCCCGAGGCCCCCGCCGATCACGAGGGCCGCGCTCGCCGCGACGAGCGCGAGCCGGCCCGACGCCATCCCGAGGAGCCGCGGGGCGACCGTCGCCGAGACGGGCGTCGCGGGCGCCGCGGATGCCGCGATCCCCACGGGCTCGGAGGCGCCGCGGAGCACCGCGGCGTGCGCGAGCACGGCCTCGCGGACGGCGTCGAGACCCTTCGCCGCCGCGGGCAGGATCAGCAGGGCCGCGGTGGCCCGGAGCGCCCCGCGCATGCGCCCGAGCGCACGCGAGAGCAACGACCGGGTCGTGCCCGGATGCTCGCCGCGAACGTCGGCGATCTCGGCGGGCGACAGCCCGTAGCGCCAGCGCAGGAGCGCCACGCTCCGGTAGGGCTCCTCGAGCGCGTCGATGGCGCGGCGGATCTCGGCCGCGTCCTCCCCGTGCTCGAGCGCCTCGTCGACGGCCCCCTCCCCCTCGGCGGGCCCCGGGTGCGCCGCGGCCACGCGCACGGCGTCGGGCACGCGGCGCACGTCCCGGCGATGGGCGCGGGCGCGCATGTGGAGGATGCCGACGAGCCACGGCATCGCCGGTCGCCCGGCGTCCCACCGATCGAGGTGCTCGAGGGCGACGACGAACGTCTCCTGGAGCGCGTCCTCCGCCGCGGTCGCGTCGTGCGTCCAGGCCATCGCCATCCGGAACAGCACGGGCGCGGTCGCGTCGAAGGCCGCGCCGAGGTCGGCGGGGTCCCCGAGCTCGCGGTACCGGAGGAGGTGCTGCTCGAGGGTGCGGGCGGGGGCGGAGGGGCTCATCGACAGGATTCCGCGCGGGACCCCCTCCGCGTTGCACGGGACGGGCGGCGGCTCCCCGGACAGGCTACCCCCGGGCCACCTCCTCCGGGGGACGCGTCCCGTGGAACGCCCGCCAGAGCAGGATGTCGTACGTGATCTTGAGCGCCGCGGCGACCACGAGGGGCACCCAGAGGTCGGCCCCGGCCAGCAGGCGCCCGGCGATCTCGGCGGCGACGGCCCACGAGCCCATGCGCACGAGGTTCGTGATCCCGTTCACCCGCGTCCGCTCCTCGGGGCGCACGATCCCGTTCACGTAGGACTGGCGGGTGGG
>JAYTCP010000274.1:0-3270 GCA_043736435.1 Planctomycetia bacterium
GGCGGCGTCGAGTACCTCCGCAAGACCCTCGACCTGCCCTGCGCCCTCCCTTGGCTCAGGGACTTCCGCACGATCCTGATGGCCGCGCTCTCCTACTGACCCCAGCGGGGGGCGCCGGACTGCCTCGACCCGTTCGGCCCTTCCTCTCGGAGCGCCCCCGGGAGCAGAATGAACCCACCGCGGAGGGCCGCCGGGCTCCGAAGCGGTGGGAGGATCCCCGATGTCCAAGAACATCGTCGAGTTGGCGGCGAACAGCGACGTGACGCCCGAGACCGCGTGGGAGGGGACGTTCCCGGCGATGCACGTGGACGAGCTCATGCTCGAGTTCGACCCGAAGCACCTGGGACCTCCCGTGAGCGTCCTCCACACCGACAAGGGTACGACGAAGGAGGTCCACCTCCTGCCCCTCCGGGGCCGCGAGGGCCGCTACTCGCTCCAAATCGGCGGCACCGACTCCTACGTCAAGATCGCCGTGCGCCTCGCCTCCCGCGGCACGAAGGCCCGACTGATCAAGGTGAAGCTCATGGGGAAGGCTCCGGGTGCCTGACGGGGCCCCGCTCGGGCCGCGGTCCCCGCTCGGGCCGCGGTCCCCGATCCCGAGCGTCGCCCTCCTCGTGACGCTCGCGGCCTTGGCCGTGACCGCGATCCGGCCATTCGACGGGCCCACGTGGTGGCTCGAGCTTGCCCCGGTCCTCCTCGCGACGCCCATCCTCGTCGCGACGAGGCGCCGCTTCCCGTGGACCGGCCTGCTCTACGGCCTGCTGGCGATCCACGCGGTGATCCTGGCCGTCGGCGGGCACTACACGTACGCGCGCGTGCCGTTCGGCGACTGGATGCAGGGCGTCCTCGGCACCGAGCGCAACCCCTACGACCGGCTCGGCCACCTGGCGCAGGGCTTCATCCCGGCCATCGCGTTCCGCGAGATGCTGCTGCGCGCGACGCCGCTCAAGAAGGGCAAGGCGGTCTTCTTCCTGGTGCTCGCGTGCTGTCTGGCGGTCTCGGCGCTCTACGAGCTCCTCGAGTGGCTCACGGCCGTCACGGCCGGCGACGCCTCCCTCGAGTTCCTGGGCGTGCAGGGCGACATCTGGGACGCGCAAGCGGACATGCTGTTCGCCCTCATCGGGGCGATCCTGGCACAGTTCCTCCTGTGTCGCGTCCACGACCGGGCGATCGCGCGCCTGACGGGGAACTTCCCCGCCTGAGAGGTCTTGGAACGCAGGCACGCGCTCCGCTCACGCCCCGCACCACCCGGGGACGTCAGGGATCCTCATCCTCGAGGCAGTCGCACGAGAGGGCCTGACCCTTGCAGCGCGGGCAGCGTTCCACGTCACAGCCCGGCACGTGGAGCTGTCCCTTGAGGACGCGGCAATCGTGACACGCCTGACGGTCCGCTCCACAGTCGTCGGCCTCGCCGCCGTAAGGGATGCGGGGGTGATCCTCCCCGTCGATTTCGTAGCTCGGAACCGATTGGGCCGCTTGGATCTTCTCGGGCCAGCCGCGGATCATCCATGCGTCGTTGTAGTAGACTTGGTCCGGTTCCTTCGACATGGGCGTCTCCGACGCGCCTGTAGCCTACCGCGCCCGTGTCGGACACGTGATCCCGCCGAGAGGGGACCTCCAGCCGCATGTGCGGGCCGTGCCCGCCGTCATCTTGCCGCTCCCCGCGGGACGCCCGGCTGCCCCGGCTTCGCCCCCGCGACCACGAACGTCCCTCCGCTCTCCTCCGCCACCTCCGCGAGCAGGGTGCGCCACCGGCGCGACACCTCGTCGGTCCCGATGGAGAGCACGTCGATCCGGGCCCGCCGCCAGCGGTTCGCGTCGCGGACGGCCGTCCGCAGGTCGGTCTTGGTGAAGTGCGAGCCGCCGCTCGGCGCGCCGTCGGAGAGGACGACGACCGTGTCGACCGCGGGATCGGCGAGTCCCCGCAGGATCCCGTCCGAGAGCGCCGTGCGGCCGCCCGGCCCTCGCGCGGCCAGCGCGTCGCGCACCTGCGCGCGCACGCCGGGCGTGAACCGGACCGCGGTCGGCAAGATGGGCACGGCCTCGTCCGCGAAGAGGACCACGGTCCCCTCGGCCGCGCCCCCGAGCGCCGCGAGGACCCGCTCCAGCTCGGAGCGCATCCGGTCCCATCGCGACGTCCCCGTCGCGTCCTTCACCGCCATGCTCCCCGACGCGTCGAGCACGAACGCCACGTGCGTCGAGGCCACGGGCAGATCGAGCAGCCGGAGCGACGCCACCGTGGCTCCCTCACCTCCGAAGGACTGGGGCGCACGAGGCTCGACGGACGACGGATCGAACGACGCTCCGTCCCCCGCGAGCCACGCACTCCACCGGGCGGTGTTGGCGTCGAACGGGATCCCGGTGAGCCGCACGAGGGACCGCCCGGCCGCCCCCGCGACCCTCTCCCGGGGATCGGTGAGCGTCGCCACCAGCGGCGCCAGCACACGACGGTCCCGTACCGCGCCCGCAAGCTCCGCCGCGACGAGCCGGACCGACCAGACCGCATCGTCGAGTCCGTGCGCGACGGCGAACACCGCCGCCTCGCCGCCTGCCGCGACGGAGCCTTCGAGCGCGGAGAGCCGCACCCTCGCGTCCTTGTCCCGGGTGAGCAGCCGCCAGGGCACCTCCACCGGCGACGCCCCTCCCGCTTTCCGCCGCGCCTCGAGGGCGTCGAGGCTGCGCGCCCGCACGAGCCCGTCGGCGTCACCCAGCGCGTGGAGCAGGGCGGCGCCCGCAGCCGGATCGGGATCGGCGCCCAGGCGCCGCGCCGCCTCGGCGCGGACCGACGCGTCCTTGTCGCCGAGGAGCCGTAGGAGGCCGGTCCGGCCGTCCCGGTCGGCCCAGACGGCGAAGGTCTCGGTGAGCGCCGCCCGCGCCACGGCCGACGTCCAACCGGGGCCCTCGCGCAGCAGACGGTCGCGGGGGGCGTGATCGAGCTGGATGCCGAGGACTCCCGCCGCCGCCCCGCGGACGTACGGGTGGGGGTCGGCCAGGGCCTTCGTTACGAGGGCGTAGTACGACTCCACGGGCTCGCCGACCAGCCGCCGAACGGCCGCGGCCCGTGCCGCCGGGTCGTCGTCGGCCAGCCGGCGCCGAAGCGCCACGGCCTCCGGGTCGTCGCCGGCGGCGGCCGGGCGGACCCAACCGGCGACCCCACCCATGGCCTGCCAGGAGGGAGCCAGCCCGACCGCTGCCAGCCCGACCGCTGCTAGCCCAACTGCTGCTAGCCCAACTGCTGCCAGCCCGACCGCTGCCCAGAGGCGGTGAAGC